>DATAGN010000583.1:0-5721 GCA_036263715.1 Ramlibacter sp. | reverse complement strand
CTTTCGCCTTGACCGCCGTTGAACGCCACGCGCCGATTGTAGGAAGCCCCCCTTCTCCCTTGCGGTGGACGGGTGAGGACGACACGCGCGCCTTTGCCGAACGCCTGGCCCGCCAGCCAGGCATCGCCGACGCCTTCATCGCGCTGCACGGCGCCCTGGGAGCGGGCAAGACCACTTTCGTTCGCCACCTGCTGCGCGCGCTGGGGGCGCAGGGCCGGATCAAGTCTCCGACCTATGCGGTCGTCGAGCCCTACGAGCTGCCGGGCCTGGATGCCTGGCACTTCGACTTCTACCGTTTCGACGACGAGCGCGAGTGGGAAGATGCCGGCTTCCGCGACATCTTCGCCACGCCGGGCCTCAAGCTCGCGGAGTGGCCGGACAAGGCCGGCGCCCTGCTGCCGACCGCCGACATCGACCTGCACATCGCGCTGGGTGAGGACGGTGTTCGCACCGTGACCCTGCGCCCGAACACGCCGCGCGGCGCGGAGCTGCTGGCATGAAGCGCCGCAGCCTGCTGCGACAAGGCGCGCTCGTGCTGCTGCTGGGCGCGCACCAGATCGTGCGCGGAGCCACCGTGGTCGCCATCCGCGTGTGGCCGGCGCCCGACTACACGCGCCTGACCATCGAATCCGACGGCCTGCTCACCAGCAGGACGGTGCACGGCACGAATCGGCTCGCGCTGGACATCGAGGGCCTTGCGCTCGACCCCACGCTGCAGGAACTGGTGGCGAAGGTCCGCGCGGACGATCCTTACATCGCCGGCATCCGCGCCGTGCAGCATGCGGCCAACGTGGTGCGGCTGGAGGTGAGCCTGAAGCAGGCCACCTTGCCGCAGGTGTTCAGCCTGCCGCCCATTGCCGCCTACCGGCACCGGCTGGTGGTCGACTTCTTCCCGCCCAAGGCCGCGGATCCGCTGGAGGCGCTGATCGCCGAGCGCCTGAAGGAGAAGTCCGCTGCGTTGCCCGCGTTGCCGCCCGCGCCTGCCGCGACGCCGCCAGCGGATCCGCTGGGGGAGTTGATCGCGCAGCGTGTGCAGAGGCCGGGGCCGGGGCCGGGGCCGACCCTCACCCCTGCCCTCTCCCGTGAGCGGGAGAGGGAGAAAGAAAGGGAGAAGGCCGCCGAGGTGGCGCGGCCGGCGCTCGCAACCGCCAAGATGGACCGCCTGATCATCGTGGCGCTCGACCCCGGCCACGGCGGCGAGGACCCGGGCGCGGTGGGCCCGGCCGGCACGCGCGAAAAGGACGTGGTCCTGAAGATCTCGCAGTTGCTGCGCGAACGCATCAACGCCGCCAGCATCAACGGCAGCCCGATGCGCGCCTTCCTCACGCGCGACGCCGACTTCTTCGTGCCGCTGCACGTGCGCGTGGACAAGGCGCGGCGCGTGCAGGCCGACCTGTTCATGAGCGTGCACGCCGATGCCTTCATGACACCGACGGCGCGCGGCGCCAGCGTGTTCGCCCTGAGCCAGTCGGGCGCGTCCAGCAGCGCGGCGCGCTGGATGGCGGCCAAGGAAAACAACGCGGACCTGATCGGCGGCATCAACATCAAGTCGCACGACGCGCACGTCTCGCGCGCGCTCCTGGACATGAGCACCACCGCGCAGATCAACGACAGCCTGAAGCTCGGAAGCGCGCTCCTCGGCGAGATCGGCAACGTGGGCAAGCTGCACAAGGCGCAGGTCGAACAGGCGGGCTTCGCGGTGCTCAAGGCGCCCGACATCCCCAGCGTGCTGGTGGAGACCGCCTTCATCAGCAATCCCGAAGAAGAACAGAAGCTGCGCAGCCCCGAGTACCAGGAGCAGCTGGCCGATGCGCTGATGCGGGGCATCGAGCGTTACTTCGCGCGCAATCCGCCGCTGGCCCGCAACCGCCCCTTGTGATTGCCTCTTCGTAGTTCGTAGGCCGGTGGTGAGCCCGAAGGCGAACCCCGGTGCCTCGCCACACAGGCGCGATTGCTACAAAAAGCATCGCATGTCAGCGCATGTTCTCCGCCGCATCCCGCTGTCTTGTCGCGCCTCCCTGCACCGGCAAGCATCACCGCGTGGTTCCTACAGGCTGCGCTCGAGCAACTACCTACATTCAATTCCACAAGGTTGCCGCGCCTCCAGCGGTTGAAAATTTCGAACATCAAGGTGATACGAATGAAGACGAAGATCCTGTCCGCGGCCGTCCTGGCTGCTTCGATGCTGGGCCTGGGTGGCTGCGCCACGATGGACCGCACCACCGTCGGCACCGTGGGTGGCGCCGTGGTCGGTGGCCTGGTCGGCAACGCGATCGGCGGCACCGGTGCCACGATCCTGGGCGCCGGCGCGGGTGCGTACCTGGGCAACCAGGCCGCCAAGCGCTGAGTCTCGCGAGGCGCTTGCGCCTGCAGCAGACCCGATGGGACCACGTGCGCGTGGTCCCATTTCTTTTGGTGCGGCACTCCTACAGCCGCGCGCAGGCGCACTCCCTAAAGTCTCACCACGGGCCGCAGTGGCCTGCAAGCTTCAACACGAATCGGAAGGTCAATCATGAAGACGAAGTTCCTGTCCGCGGCCGTCCTGGCCGCCTCCATGCTGGGTCTTGGTGGCTGCGCCACGATGGACCGCCAGACGGTCGGTACCGTCGGCGGCGCCGTGGTGGGCGGCGTGGTCGGCAACGCGATCGGCGGCACCGGTGCCACGATCCTCGGCGCCGGCGCCGGTGCGCTCCTGGGGAACCAGGCCACCAAGCCCGGTGGCGTCCTGAACCGCTAAGCCTTCGGTTCCCTCTCCCGCTCGCGGGAGAGGGTCGGGGTGAGGGCCGTCAGATCGGGTAGATCAGCGAGTTGAGCACCATCTCGCTGTCGTAGACGCATGTGCGGCCGGCCAGTTTCAGGCCGTCCGCCGTGCGCACGAATTCATCGATGTAGCGTCCCACGTTGTAGACCTCGCTGGCATCGCCCGGGCGCGTGCGGAACACCGCGTAGTTCGCCTCCGCATGGGTGCGATCGCCTTCCTCGCGCAGCAGCCGCGCGGGGCCCACCACGTGCCGCGTGTAGTACGGCCCGTGGTAGATGGTGTTCGTGACGCCGTACACGCGGTCCTTCATCATTCCCTGGCTTTCCAGGGCGATGAGGCACAGGGGCAGCTTGCGCTCGAAGTTCTCGCGCGCCTGCACCTTGTACGAGCACTGCTCCAGGAAGAACAGCGGCCATTCGTCGAAGCGGCGCTCGTCCAGTGCCGCGGCATACGCCGCGTTGAACGCATCGATCTCGCTGCGAAGCAGCAGCCCCTGCATGCCTGCGGTCACTGGACGACCCTCCGTGCTACGCACTGCGGGGCCATGAGCCTTGGGGCGGCCCGGCGGCTCATACGCCCATGACCTTGCGCCAGTAGGCGTACATGCTGCGGATCAGGGTCTCGGTGACCATGTGCTCCGTGCCTTGCGTATCGGTGCCCCCGAGCTCGCACAGCGTCTGGCCGCCCTCGCCCCACTGGCGAAAGCCCTGCTGGCTGAATTCGATCACCTCGCCGTCGTCTGCGCTCACGAAACCGGCGGGGCCGAAAAGGTTGGCCTGTCGCAGGCGGCGGCGCGTCATCGCCTCGTCGTCGTCGGCGAAGCCGAAGTGCGTCCACACGAAATCGAAGCTGCCTTCGCCGCGCGGCTGGATGTGCCGCGTGGACAGCGAGTTCACCTGCTGCTGGATGATGATGCTCGGGAACAGCGTGATCATCGTGACCGTGGGCATGATCTCCGTGCCTGGATTGGACGGGTCGTCGATCTTCCACCAGGGCTCGGGCACGACATCGAGCAGGCGCGTGTCGTTCAGCGCCATGTCGGCCTTGAAGCTCGTCACCCCCTGCGTCACGGCCTTGTTCTCGCCGCCGTCGTTCTTGCGGGAGATCATCACCGCATGGCGGCCGTGGCGGTCCATGACCATCCGGCTCTTCTGGTCCGCGCGCCACAAGCCGAAGGTGACGAACCAGGTATGCAGCAGGCCCGGGTGGTACGGATCCTTGATGTTTTCCATCATCAGCTTCCAGTTGCCCGGAATGCGCTGGCGGTTGTAGCCCAGCAGCGTGAGCTTGCGCCCGGCGAAGATGCGGTCGAGCCACGGCTTGATCTGGGGGCCGAGGTAGTCCTCCAGCGGTTCCGCCTCGTCGCTGAAGGTCGCGAACACCAAGCCGTGCAGCACCGCGACGCGCAGCCGCGTCAGGCCGTGCTGCTTCACGTCGAAGTCCGCCGGCATGCCGCCGTGGACGCAAGGCTGGCCGTTCGCATCCACCGCCTGCACGCCATCCTTGAAGGGCAGGCCCGCGAGCTCGCCATTGAGCTTGTAGGTCCACTGGTGGTACGGGCACACGAAGCTGCGCACGTTGCCCTGCGGCTGCTGGCAGAAGCGCACGCCGCGGTGGGCGCAGCGGTTCTCCACGACGCGGATGCCGGGGTCGACGCCGCGGTCCCTGGGCGCGACGCGGTCGCGCACCATGATCACCTGGCGTTCGCCCACCGCGGTCACCTTGTAGTCGCCGACGTTGGGGATCTCGATCTCGAGACCCACGTACGACCAGTGCGGGCCGTAGAAGATCTTCTCCAGCTCCTGCTGGTACAGCTGTGCGTCGGTGTAGGCCCAGAAGGGCACCCGGCTGGAACCGGCGGTGCTCCAGCGGGAGAGAGGATCAGGGGCGTTCATGGCGGTCTCCTGACCAGATGATAGTGCGGCATTTTTCGCACTGCGTCGCGAGCCCGCAGCGCGCACCGACGTCCACTCCCGAACTGCACCCCACAAGCAGTGCGTTCCGTTCCTACGAACTTACCGTAGTGCCGCGGCAGACCATTCGTGCCTCATCTCTGTCGTGGGAGCCCGAACGTCATGCGCCTTGCCCGATCGCTCAGCCTGGTGGCGGCCTGCCTCCTGCCCCTCGTCGCCGTCGCTGCCAAACAGACGGTCTGCACGGTGACCATCAATTCGGCCGACGAAAAGGAAACCCTGCGCCGCTTCCTGCCCGCGGACAAATTCCAGTTCGTGGAGCTGGTGGAGAAGAATCGCAAGGACTGGCTCGCCTCGTCGTGCGAAGCCAAGGTTTCGTGCGACGTGCTCGTGGTCTCCGGCCACCATGGCGAGGGCAACGTGTTCTTCTCCGACGACCTGGGCAAGCACGAATTCCTGCCGATCGAGGAGCTGGAGCGCGTGTCCTGCTCCGGCTCCTGCCCCAGCCTGTTCGCCAACCTGAAGGAGGTGTACCTCTTCGGTTGCAACACGCTGGAGGCGCAGCCGCAGCACACCATCTCGGGCGAGATGGCGCGCAGCTACGTGCGCGATGGACACTCGGCCGAAGAGGCAGCGCGCCTGGCGCGCCTGCTGGGCCAGAACCGCGGCGAAAGCAGTCGCGACCGCATGCGATTGCTGTTCAAGGACGTGCCGGTGATCTACGGCTTCTCCGGCGTCGCCCCGCTGGGTGCGACGGCGGGCCCGATCCTGGGCCGCCACCTGCAGAACGGCGGCGTCTCCGAAGTCGGCAAGGGCCGCGTGAGCAGTGGCCTGCTGCGCCAGTTCTCGTCGCACGGCATGGTGGCCACGCGCGGCATCGGCAGCGGCGACCCGCTGACTCCCTTGCGGCAGGACATCTGCAAGTTCGCCGACGACCGCATGGCCGCCGCAGATCGGCTGGCCGCCGTCCACGGCATGCTGCAAAGGCCCGCCGCCGAATCGCGCCTGCTGCTCGAACGCATGGAGCGCTTCACCGACAGCATGAGC
>DATAGN010000582.1:0-5885 GCA_036263715.1 Ramlibacter sp. | reverse complement strand
AGCGAGGGCATGAGCATCTTCATCGTCGACCTGCACGATGCCATCGGCCACGGCATGACGGTGCGGCCGATCCAGAACATGGTGAACCACGAGACCAACGAGGTGTTCTTCGACAACCTCGAGATCCCGGCGGAGAACCTGATCGGGCAGGAAGGCCAGGGCTTCAAGTACATCCTGACCGGCCTGAACGCCGAGCGAACGCTGATCGCCGCCGAATGCATCGGCGACGCCTACTGGTTCGTGAACAAGGCGCGCCAGTACGCGAGCGAGCGCGTGGTCTTCA
The DNA here is from genome assembly GCA_036263715.1 of Ramlibacter sp. Taxonomy (GTDB): domain Bacteria; phylum Pseudomonadota; class Gammaproteobacteria; order Burkholderiales; family Burkholderiaceae_C; genus Ramlibacter. Next base: position 5,602 of record DATAGN010000582.1, on the reverse strand, counting down.
ACCGGCCCATCGGCCAGAACCAGGGCGTGCAGTTCCCGATCGCCGATGCCTACATCGAGACGGAAGCGGCCAACCTGATGCGCTTCAAGGCGTGCGAGCTGTTCGACGCCGGCAAGCCGTGCGGCGGCGAAGCCAACATGGCCAAGTACCTCGCGGCAAAGGCGTCGTGGGAAGCCGCCAACACCTGCCTGCAGACGCACGGCGGCTTCGGCTTCGCGCACGAATACGACGTCGAGCGCAAGTTCCGCGAGACGCGCCTGTACCAGGTGGCGCCGATCTCGACCAACCTCATCTACTCGTACGTGGCCGAGCACCTGCTGGGGCTGCCGAGGTCTTTCTGATGACGAGGCCCCTGGACGGAATCACCGTCGTCTCGCTGGAGCATGCGATCGCGGCGCCCTTCTGCACGCGGCAACTCGCGGACCTGGGTGCGCGCGTGATCAAGGTGGAGCGCCCCGGCGCCGGCGACTTCGCGCGGGCCTACGACACGCGCGCCAACGGGCTGGCCTCGCACTTCGTGTGGGTCAACCGTTCCAAGGAAAGCCTCACGCTGGACCTCAAGCAGCCATCGGCGCTGCAGGTGCTGAAGGACCTGCTGGCACGGGCGGACGTGCTGGTGCAGAACCTCGCGCCCGGGGCGGCCGAGCGCATGGGCCTCTCCTATGGCAAGTTGAGCCAGCGTTATCCGCGCCTCGTGGTGTGCGACATCTCTGGTTACGGCGACGACGGTCCCTATCGCGACAAGAAGGCCTACGACCTCCTGATCCAGAGCGAGGCCGGCTTCCTGTCGGTGACCGGCACGCCGGAGGAGGCGTGCAAGGCCGGCATCTCCATCGCCGACATCGCCGCCGGCATGTATGCGTACACGGGCGTGCTGGCCGCGTTGCTGCAAAGGCAGAACACGGGGCAGGGCTCGCGCATCGACGTGTCGATGCTGGAGTCGCTGGGCGAGTGGATGGGTTTTCCCATGTACTACGCCTACGACGGCGCGGCCCCGCCGCCGCGCAGCGGTGCCGCGCACGCGACGATCTATCCCTACGGGCCGTTCCCCGCCGGCGACGGCAAGACCATCATGCTGGGGCTGCAGAACGAGCGCGAGTGGAAGGTGTTCTGCGACAAGGTGCTGCAGCAGCCCGCGCTGGCGACGGATGCGCGCTTTGCGACCAACAGCGAGCGCAACACGCATCGCGCGGCGCTGCGCGACATCATCGTCGGCGCGTTCGCGCAGATGCGGGCCGAGGAAGTGCTGGCGAAGCTGGAAGCCGCGCAGATCGCCAACGCGCACGTGAACACGGTGGCCGACATGTGGGCGCATCCGCAACTGCAGGCCCGCGGGCGCATCGCGCGCGTGGACTCGCCGGCGGGCGAGCTCGCCGCGCTGTTGCCGCCGGGCGTGAACAGCAGCTTCGATTACCGGATGGATGCGGTACCCGCCGTGGGCGAGCACACCCAGGCGATCCTGCGCGAGCTCGGTCGCGATGACGAAGAGATTGCCGCCTTGCGGGGAGCCGGCGCGATCTAGTCCGTGCGGCGAGGCGCTTGCGAGTTCCTGCTATACTTCAGGGCTTCGCGGCTGTAGCTCAGTTGGATAGAGTACTTGGCTACGAACCAAGGGGTCGTGGGTTCGAATCCTGCCAGCCGCGCCAGACTTTTCGTCATCGGATCAAACAGCCTGGGAGTTGATGCTCCCAGGCTGTTTTTCCTTGTGCGGGGACTTTGCGGGGACTCGCGTGCGTGGACTGCTGCCTACTTGGCGTCTTCCTCGCGCACCTGGTCCTTCATCTGGGCGCGAAGCTCACGAAAGAGGCGGTCAGCCTCTGCGCGGTATGCGCCCGCACGGCGGAAGGCGAACGCCGCCTCGGGCGATGCAGCCGCTTGCCCAATGCGTTCTATTTCGAGTTCTGCCGTCGCGGCGGCGCGTTCCGCCTTGAGCCACGCGGCTGTGAGCGGGTCGAGATCGAGCATTCGGTTGGCCAGTCTGGCGCACCAGGTGCGCCTTATCGACGCATTGTGCGCGTCTTTGTAAAACTACGGTATTAAAAGGCTTGCCGGCTTGCCTCGGGCCGGGTTCGCTCTTCCCCGGCTACAGCAGCACGTCGACCCGGAACAACGAAGCGGCCGACGTGGAGGCCACCAGCTGCTCGATGCGTTGCACGATGTCCCTGCGGGCGTTCTCCAGCGCCTCGGCCGCCGCGCACAGCTCCGCGAAGGCGGAGGAGCCTTCGTCCGGCGGCAGCGTCTGTTCCAGCTCCTGCCAGGAGGCCAGTGCCCGCTCCACGCCTTCGAGTTCGGAGAAGAGCGTCTCCACGGTGTGGGCGCGAACCTGCGTCATGCCCGAACTCTACTGCCGAGCTAAGGCGTCGCGACGGGCGCGGCCTAAGAGAATTGCCTAATCCTCACTCGGCGGTGATTTTCTGGGCCTTCATGATGCGGGCCCACTCCGCGGATTCCTGGGCCAGGGCCGTCGTCAGCGCAGCCGCGGGCAGGTAGGCCGGCACGGCGCCCTGCTGCGCCGCCACCTGCGACAGCTCCGCGCTTTCCAGCACGGACCGAATGGCCTGGTCCAGCCGCTCCACCACGGCTTGCGGCGTGCCCGCGGGCGCCATCACCATCAGGCGCGGCGCGACGTCGAAGCCGGGCAGGGCGTCGGCCAGCGGCGGCACGTTCTCGGCACCGGGCAGCCGCGCCGTGTTCATCATGGCGATCGCCTTCACCCGTCCGGAGCGCGACTGCGCCAGGCCTGCGGCCGCACTGACGACCGCGATGGGAACCTGCCCGCTGATGACGTCCGGCAGGATCTGCGCCGCGCCGCGATAGGGGATGTGCACGATGAAGGTTCCCGTGCGCGCTTTCATCAGTTCGATGCCCAGGTGGTGCACGGTGCCGATGCCCGAGGTTGCATACGACAGCCGTCCCGGGTTCGCCTTCAGCAGGGCGACCAGCTCCTTCGGATTGCCAGCCGCGACGTTGTTGTTGGCCACGATCATCAGGGGTGCGAGGAAGGCGCCAGCGACCGGCGTGAAGGCCTTCAGCGGATCCAGGCCGGCACGCGGCTGCAGCTGGGAGGTGATCAGCATGCCCGTCTCGCCCATCAGCAGCGTGTAGCCGTCCGGGGGCGACTTGGCGACCGCTTCGGCGGCGATCATCCCCGACGCTCCGGCGCGGTTCTCCACCACGACCTGCTGCCCCAGCGCGCCGGGCAGGCGCTGCGCCAGCATGCGGGCCATCGCATCCACGCCTCCGCCGGCGGAATAGCCCACGAGCATGCGCAGCGGCTTGTTGGGAAAGGCGCCTTGCGCGCGCGCAAGCGGCGCGGCCGCTGCTGCCGCCAGGGATGCGAGCACGGCGCGGCGCGTCGGCCACGGTGTTGCACGGTTCAAGGGTCTCTCCTGTCGTTCTTGTCCCGCGCATGATCCGCGAGGCGGCACGCTGCCGCAAGGCGGTGTTCCCTGCCACGACGGCGCCCGGCTTTGCACCCGTGCGAACCCCCCGGAGAAACCCAGGCGGTGGGCCGGTTCACCAGACGCGGAACATCGATCCCGCGAACATGAAGATGCTGCTGAAGATCATCACGACGAACACGACCAGCAGCATCAATGCGCGGCCCAGGCAGCCGCCGACGCGCCGCGTTGCTTCCGCGGGATCCTCCACCGGCAGTGCCGCTCGCCGCGCCGCTTCGCGCGCTCGCGCGGCGGCGATCAGGTCTTCCAGGCGCGGCGCGCGCGGCGGCGGGGCTTCCTCGCGGCGGCCGAAGACTTCCTCGACGGGGCGCCTGCGCGACGGGGCAGCACCGGCGCGGCTGGATGGCGCGGCGGGCGCCGTCGGTGCCGCCCGTGCAGGGTCCCCGAAGCGCGCGCCGCAGCGCGTGCACGCGCTGCCGTCCAGCCAGACGCCGGGTTCGTGGTTGGTGCAGAAGTAGCGCACCTCGGCGTCGTGGCACGCATCGCATTCGCCGGGCGTGGCGCGGGTGGTGCCGCAGTTCGGGCAACGCAGGATGACGCCGCTCATGGGGGCGACACCTGCGCATCGGACGGTTCCTCCACGACCTGCGGCGGCGGGAAGACCGCTTCCACGATCTCCGCCGGAATCAGCAGCTGGTGGACTTCGGGGAGGCTGCCGGGCAGCAGCCGCGCGACCGTGGGCGCGCGTGCGTACGAACCGAACTGCTCGCGCGGCAAGCGCCGGCTCAGGGCAATGATGGTCAGGATCGGATGCTCGCGATAGGCGGGAAACACCGCGAAGCGCTCTTCCACATGGTCGTGCCCGCGCAGCATGTGCGTCACCGGCCGTCCCAGCCTGGCCGCCACGGCGCAGAACTCGGCGAAGTCCTGGTAGCCGAACTGGCTGCCGCGAGAGAAGCGGTTCGGCATCTTCTTGCGGGCCTTGGGGTGCGCGCGTGCCCACACGAAGTCGGACAGGCAGGTGGGGTCGTTCCAGTCGCCGGTTTCCAGCAGGCGCGCATGCAGGTCGCCGAGGGGAAAGCCGCCGTGCGCGATGAGCAGGCCGTCCGGCAGGAACAGCGCACGCGGCGCGCGCGCGGTGAGGCGCACGGCCAACTTGCCGACCCGCTCGACCCACTCGTGGGCACGGTTGGCATTGAGGAAGTTGCAGAAGTCCGATGGCGACACGGTCGAGGCGAATCGGTTGCCGTCGAATGACAGGCCTTCGTCGTGGTTGCCCGCCACCATGCAGACCCGTCCGGGCATCTCCAGGATCAGCTCGTACACGCGCAGGAGCAACTCGAGCCCGAAGCCCTCGTCATCGAAGAAGTCGCCCAGGAAGACGATGCGCGGCTCCACGCCGCAAGCAGCGCTCGCGCGCCGGATCTGGGCCAGCGCCGCCTCCAGGGCAAGCAAGTCCCCGTGCAGGTCGCCGATCGCCCACAGCGGAATGTCCCAGTCCAGTTCGCCCACGCGAATCGCCCGGTCCTGCGGGTCGGCGCGGTCGCTGTCGAACAGCAGCCCGGCGCCCGCAGTGCCATCGAGCAGGGTTTCCATCGCCTCCACGGTGGACCGCATCCGCGCGCGCAGCGCCCCGGGGTCCACGGCCGTGCGGATCCGCTCCCAGTCCAGGTCGCCCACCTGCACCACGGGCGGCATTGCGGGAATGGCCGCGGCTACCGGCGCAGGATCCGGGGCCGCCTCCTGCGGTGCGACCACGGGTTCGTCCTGCGGCGTCTCGGCTTGCATAGCCCCGGTTCCGGCGCCGGTCACTGCGCGCGCGCGCGCAAAGGCAGCTTGACGATCCCGCGGGCGGCGCGGCCCACGGCGATCTGGTCGCCCTGGCGCAGCGTGCGCGGGCTGGTGAGCGTCTCGCCGTTCACCAGCGTTTCGTTGACGGTGCCGGGAATCGGCGACACCACCCAGTGGCGGCCGGCGCCGCGCTCCAGCACGCACTGGCGGTCGTCCCAGAATTCACCGTCGGGGCCGAAGCGGCGCATGACTGCCTTGCCCAGCTCCGTGCGCACGCGCAGCTGCAGCGAACCGCCGTCGGGCGCGACCAGTTCCAGGCCCTCGGAGTCGATGGGGCTGCTGGCCGCCGGCGCGGTGCGCGCCGGGGCCGGCGCGCGCGCAGGCACGGCAACGGGCGCGGGCTTCGCCGG
>DATAGN010000581.1:0-9371 GCA_036263715.1 Ramlibacter sp. | reverse complement strand
CTGCTGCGTCATGTTGTCCAGGTGCGTGGCGGCACCGTGGACGTCGCTGATGCGCGCGGACTGGGAGGACGCGGCCGTGCTGATGTCGCCGATCATGGCGTTCACCCTCTGCACGCTCTCCACGATCTCACCCATGGCGCGGCCGGCATCCTGCACGAGTCGCGCACCTCCGTCCACCTTGGCGCTCGCGCTGGTGATCAGTTCCTTGATCTCCCGCGCGGCGCTGCCCGAGCGCTGCGCCAGGTTGCGGACCTCGGCGGCGACGACCGCGAAGCCACGGCCCTGTTCGCCCGCGCGCGCCGCTTCCACGGCCGCATTGAGGGCCAGGATGTTCGTCTGGAACGCGATGCCGTCGATCACGCCGATGATGTCGCTGATGCGCCGCGAGGCATCGCTGATCTCCCCCATGTTCGAGACCACCTGCGACACGATGGCGCCGCCGCGCTGGGCCGCGCCGGCTGCAGCACCGGCCAGCTGGCTCGCTTCGCGTGCCGCCTGCGCACTTTGCTGCACGCTCACCGTCAGTTCTGCGATGGACGAGGCCGTCTGCTGCAGGCTCGAGGCGGAGGCGTCCGTGCGGGAGCTCAGTTCCGCATTGCCGGCGGCGATTTCTCCCGACGCAGTGGCGATGGATTCGCTCGCGTTGCGGATGGTGCCCACGGTGTCGCGCAGGCGGCGCGCCATGGTGCCGATGGCCGCATGCAGTGAATTTGCGTGGCGGGTGGCGGCCATGTCGTCGATCTGCAGGTCGCCTTCCGCGATGCGCCGCGTCAGGCGCTGCAAGGTCGCGGGCTCCTCGCCGAGCTCGCGCCAGACGGATCGGATGACCAGCCGCGACGCCGTTGCCAGCACCAGCAGCACGATGACGCCGATGCCCAGCGTCACCCACAGCGCCGTCTGCACGCCCTGGACGGCTTCGGCCTGCACTGCCTCGTTGCGTTCCGCCGCTGCCTGAATCTCCTGCTTCAGGCGGGCATCGAGCACGCCCTGCGCAGCTTGCATGCGCCGGACGTCCTCGGTGGCATCGCGCTTGGCGAGCATGCTGCGCGTGACGCCGATGGCTGCCCGTTGGTAGGCCTGCAGCGCCTCCTGCAACTGCCCCGCGAGCGCGGCCTTGCCTTCGACGGCTGCGAGTGCCTTGACGACGTTGCCGGTGCGGGCGACCCAGGCTTCCACCTCCTGGAGCTTGTCGGCGTCGCCTTCGACGGCGGCGGACTGCAGCAGCAGCCGGAACTGCTCGACGCCGTGGTTCACCTCGCGCAGGTGCTGCAGGGCGGGGGCGTCCACCTGGCGCAGCTCCTTGAGTGCCCGCAGCGTCTGCGCACCCACCGCGTAGCTGATGGCGACGCCGACCAGGAACACGAGCGCCGCACTGAACGGCAGCATCCAGATCTTGGTTCGGAACCTCAAGGCGCGCTCCTGACTCTTGCAGCGTTCATTCGAGCGGGAGGATCACCTTCACGGAGTTGTCCACCGCGGACTTCTCGATGTAGCCGATCGCCTTGGGATCGGCCGCGACGGCGCGACGCACCGCCGCGGAATCCGCGAGCTGCCGCGGCGCCTGCGCCTTGCCGCTGAACACGAGCCGCGCCCAGGTGGCCTTCACCTGCGCCACGTCGCGGCCGGTCGCCTTGCGGTAGAACTCAGCGTACAGGGGCGATGCCTCGGGCTGGTCGACCGGGACGAGCGTCGTGCCCTTTCCGAGGAAGACGTCCGCGACCTGCTCCTTCGTGAGTGCCGGCGCGTTGGGGTGTCCGACCACGACCAGGTCGGCGGCCAATGCGGGGCCGGCCAGCAGCAGGCCCGCGCACAGGGAAGCGATGTGCTTGCGCATGGTCCTTGCCCTCAGAACACGAAGTCCAGCGCCACGCTGAACAGGTTGACGCTGCCGCCACGCTGGAACCCGGGCTGCACGTTCGCGAACCGGCCGGCGGAGTTGTCGCCCAGGCTGATGTGGTCCACCTGCACCTTCAGGGCGGTGTTCTTGCGGAAATCCCAGCGCAGGCCGGCGGTCAGCGTGGACTGGGTGCCATTGAACTGGTTGCGCAGTGCCGCGTTGATGCCGGCGTTCAGGGGCGCTGCCGCGGGCACCGGGATGCCCGGCTCCGTTGCGACCTTGGACCGCGTGCGGGCGTACACCGCATACGGCGTGAAAGCCCCGAAGCGATACCCGCCCGCAAGGTACCAGGAGGTGCTGTCTGCCAGGATATCCTCGCCGCTCAGGCGCACGACCTCGGACATCGCGAACCACTGGCCCGGGTCGTAGCTGGCCGACAGCGACATCGCACCGAGTTCGACGTCACGGCCGCTGTAGCGCGCGACGAACGCCGCCGCCTGCTGGCCGATCGGGCCCGGGATGGCGGTGAAGGCGCGGGCGCCGTTCGTGAGCGCGGCGAGGCCGGGCAGGTTCAGGTCCACGGTGTTGTGGGTGTAGCCGGCACGGAAGGTCCAGTCGTTCCACTGCACGACATCGTTGATGCCCCAGCTCGGGCGGGATTCAACCTGGCCGGTGCGCAGGCGGGCCCGCGCGCGGCCGTAGTAGGCCTGCACGGTATTCGTCGTCGGGCCGATCGCGCTGCGGTACATCACGTCGATGCCGTCGTTGCTGGTGATGGGGAGCACGCCATAGACCTCGACGGGCGGCCGCACCCAGGGCTGGGCGTAACCCACGAAGCGCGTATCGGAATAGAGGAAGGACGGCGCCGCGATGCGGCCGCCCCGCACGCTCAGCTCCGGCGTGACCTGGAACTTCAGGTTGGCCCACTCGACCTTGGGCATGTAGGTGTTGTCATGGTGGTGCTGCGCCACCATCTGCACCACGCCCGAAAAGCGTTCCGTGAAGGTCGCATCCAGCTGTACACCGAGCTTGGTGTCCGGGTTCAGGGACGTCGAGCGCGTGAACCCCGCGCCGTTGGGCTGGAAGATCGTGCCGACGAAGTCCGCATTGCGGTCATCCGAATGCACCGCGCCCAGCGTCCCGAAGCCGCTGAAGCGCAGCTCCGGCTTCCATTGCGCATGTGCGCTGCCCGCCAGGCCAGCCGCTGCCAGGGCCGCGAGCAGCGGCCGCCATTTGTTTGCCATGGTGTCCCTCCAACGACTTCCGTTTGTGTTACGAGAAGATACGTTTGACGGGTTTGCGGGGCAATCGGGATCAGCGGCTGGCGCGGCGGCCGTCCGGCGTGCGGCGCGCGGGGGGCTACGAGCGGTGCCTGGCGTGGTTTACCGCACGCGAGCGAAGTCAGGTTCGCGCCACGTTGGTGCGAAGCGCTCTTTGGTCAAACCTCCGCGATCAGCTCGATCTCCACGCACGCCCCCATCGGGATCTGCGCGACGCCGAAGGCGCTGCGCGCATGCGCGCCCTTGTCGCCGAACACCTGGCCGAACAGCTCGCTGGCGCCATTCGTCACCAGGTGCTGCTCGGTGAAGTCCGGCGTGGAGTTCACCAGCGACATCACCTTGACGATGCGCTTGACATTGTTCAAGTCACCCACGGCGGCATGCAGCGTGCCCATCAGATCGACGGCGATCGCGCGCGCCGCCTGCTTGCCTTCCTCGGTCTGCATGGTCTTGCCGAGTTGGCCCACCCAGGCCTTGCCGTCCTTCTTGGCGATGTGGCCCGAGATGAAGACGAGGTTGCCCGTGCGCACGAACGGCACGTAGGCCGCCGCGGGCGTCGCCACCGGCGGCAGCGTGATGTTCAGTTCCTTCAGCTTGTCGTAGATGCTCATGCTTGTCTCCTGATGACAAGTCATTCTGTCATCGCCGGCGCAGCCGCGGTCATTCGTCATTCGTCATCGCCTCCGCCGGCATCACCGTCACCGCCACGCTCAGGCGGTGGTTCGCGCCGCCCTGCAGCACGCCGCGCATCGGCGAGACGTCGGAATAGTCGCGGCCGATGGCCAGCGTCACGTAGTCCTCGCCGGCACTGCGGTCGTTGGTCGGATCGAGGTCGACCCACGCGCCGGCGCCATCGTCGGACGGCAGGTACACCGACGCCCAGGCATGCGAGGCATCGCAGCCCACCAGCCGCGGCTGCCCCGGGGCCGGCTCCGTGAGCAGGTAGCCGCTGACATAGCGCGCCGGCAGCCCCAGGCTGCGCAGGCAGCCGAGCATCACGTGCGCGAAGTCCTGGCACACGCCCTTGCGCAGCTGAAGCGCCTCGAGCGCCGGCGTGTTCACGTCGGTGGTCGTGGTCTCGTACTCGAAATCCTCGTGGATGCGCGTCATGAGGTCACGCGCGGCGTCCAGCAAAGGCCGCCCCGGCGCGAAGCTCTCCTTGGCATAGACGACGAAGGCCCGGTCGCGCGGAACGTAGGGCGACCCGAAGGCGAACTCCACCGCCGGGTCGTACGAGGCACCGCGGTGGTAGCGCGTGCGCTCGGCCACTTCCTCCCAGGGCAGGCTGTCTGCAGGCTGCTGGCGCGGGGAGGTGGACACGAGGCTTTCCGCGACGACGCGCAGCGATTCGTGCGCGAACTGCAGGCTGAAGAAGTTGCGCGTGTTGCCGAACACGTCCAGCGACTCGGACTGCTGCAGCGGCAAGGGGTCGATGGTGAGGCGGTGGCTCAGGAGCTCCTGGCCGTCGCGGTCGGCGGGCTTCAGGCGCGCCATGTGCTGCGCCGTGCGCACCATGGTGCGGTAGTCGTACGCGGTCTCGTGCAGGACGTGCAGCAGCATGCAGCGGTGCGCTTAAGCGCCGACGGAGTAGCGTGCGTCCGCCGAGTGCGCGAAGTAGCGCGCGCTCAGGTCGTCCGAAAGCCGGTAGGAGGCATCCACGCACTGCTGTAGCAGCACCTGCAGGATGGCATAGCGGCCGTGGGCGTCGCGCTCGCACAGCGTCTCCAGCGTCCATTCCTCGGGGTCCGGCACCGGCATGGCCATCACGGGCATCACGCCCGGCGGCGAGCCGGCCAGCTTGGCCAGCCGGCCGCGCAGCGTCTGCGCCACCCAGCCGAGCGAGCGCGGGTTCTCGCGATCGAGCACCAGCAGGTCCAGCAGCGCCGGGATGTCGTGCCGCTGCTGGTACTGCGCGTGGAAGGTGATGGTGCTGTCGAACAGGGCCACGACCGCCTCGAAGCCGGCTTCGTCGTGCAGCGAGTCGCTCTCGAAGGCGCAGGCCAGCGCCTGTGCCAGGAAGCCCAGGCGCTCGAGGTGGCGCCCGGTCGACAGCAGCCGCCAGCCATCGTCGCGCGTCATGCGGTCGGTCTGCGCGCCGGTCATGGCGGCGGTGTGCTGCGACAGCATCTCCAGCACGCGCAGGGCTTCCGCCGTGGAGTACTCGCCTTCGCTCACGCAGGCGGCGCAGCCCAGGCGGAACTCCTGCTCCGTGCGCACGATCAGGTTCCACTGCTCCTGCGAGAGGCGCTCGCGCACCGCCGAGGACGCGCCGCGCACCGCGTTCAGGTTGAAGCCGACGCTGGTGGCCTTGGGGTCGCCCAGGGCAGCGATCAGCGAGCGTTCGAACACACGCCGGGCCTGCGTGGCCGGCGGCACCGCGGACAGCACCAGGCCGCTGGCGACCGCCACCTCGGACAGCCAGGCCAGCAGGGGCTGCGAATCCTGGTCCTCGCCGTTGAGGGCCATGAGCGCCACGCGCGCCAGCCGCGCCGTGTTCTCGGTGCGCTCGGTGTAGCGCCCCAGCCAGAACATGTTCTCGGCCGCGCGGCTGGTGACCGTGCGGGTGCGGTGCGGCGTGTCGACGGCGGGATGCTCGTGGTGCAGCAGGCTGGTGGGATCCACCTCGCCCTCGGTCAGCACCCAGGTGTCGGCACTGCTGCCCCCGCGCTGCATGGAGGCGATCTCCAGTTCCTCGCTGGCGATGCGCGTGAGCCCGCCGGGCAGCACGCGCCAGCCCTGCGCACCGTCGGACACCACGAAGACGCGCAGCAGCAGCGAGCGTGGCAGGATGCGTTCGCCATGGCGGCCGCTCTTCCAGGTGGGCATCTGCGACAGGCGCAGGTAGCCCTGCACCGTGTACTCCTCCGGCTCCTGCGCGATGCGCCCGGCCCAGTCGTCCAGGTGGCGGCGCGTGAGGTTGCGCCCCAGCACCGCGCCGCCGCCCGGCCCGGAGTAGGTCGCCTTGATCACCGTGCTCGAAAGCTCCGGCAGCGCCGATTCCATCGCCGCCCGTTCTCCGCACCACCACGTGGGCAGCGCGGGCAACTGCAGTTCCTCGCCGAGCAGGTGGCGGCTCAGGGCCGGCAGGAAGCCGAGGAGGGCGGTGGACTCGAGAAAGCCCGAGCCGGGGCAGTTGGCCACCAGCACGTTGCCGGCCCGCACGGCCTGCAGCAGCCCCGGCACGCCCAGGTGCGAATCCGCGCGCAGCTCCAGCGGATCGAGGAATTCGTCGTCAAGGCGCTTGAGCACGCCGTGCACCGGCTCCAGGCCCTTGAGGGTCTTGAGGAACAGGCGCTCGTTGCGCACCAGCAGGTCGCTGCCTTCGACCAGCGTCAGGCCCAGGTAGCGCGCCAGGTAGGCGTGCTCGAAGTAGGTCTCGTTGTAGGGACCCGGCGTGAGCAGCACGATGCGCGGCTCCTCGCCGCGTGCCGGACACAGCTGCACCAGGCTTTCCAGCAGCGCGCGGTAGGTCGCCGCCAGGCGCTGCACGTGCAGGTCGCGGAAGGCCTCCGGGAACAGGCGGGAGATGATCAGCCGGTTTTCCAGCAGGTAGCCCAGGCCCGAAGGCGCCTGCGTGCGCTGCGTGACCACCCACCAGGCGCCTGCCGCATCGCGCGCGAGGTCGAACGCGGCGATGTGCAGGCGGCGCCCGCCGGCCGGCGTGGCGCCGTGCAGCGGCCGCAGGTAGCCCGGATGCCCCTGCACCAGGGCGGCCGGCAGGAGGTTGCGTGCCAGCAGCTGCTGCGGGCCATAGACGTCGTCCATGATCGCCTCGAGCAGGCGCACGCGCTGCAGCGCGCCGGCCTCGATCTTCTGCCACTGTGCTGCCGGGATGATCAGCGGGAACAGGTCCAGTGACCAGGGCCGCTGCGGCCCGCCCGCATCGGCATACACGTTGTAGGTGATGCCGTTGTCGCGCACCTGCCGCTGCAGGTCCGCCGTGCGCCGGTTCAGGTCGGAGAAGCCTTCATCCCCGAGGTTCTCGAAGAAGCGGGACCAGTGCTGCGTGGGCAGCGCGTGTGCGCCGACGATCGAAGGCCCCTGGTGCTCCGGCAGCGGCGACGACACGCCGCCGCGCAGCTCGTCGTAGTGGCCGGGCGCGGCTGGCGGCGCCAGTGCCGCGGCGAGCGCAGCCGGCGCTTCCTCGGCCTGCGTGCCGAACAGCGAGTCCTTCGTGGAGTCCACGCGGGCATTCTCCCATCGGGCTGTGTTGTCGCACTACGTGCTTGTTGCACATGGGCGACGCAATCGGCGGGGTTCGCCTTCGGGCTCACCCCGCCCTACGGGCACCGCGCAGGTCAAGCGGGCTTGCGCAGGTCCAGCGTGAACGGGAACTCGCGGCTGCCCGGCACGTCGATGCTCGCCGGCGGCACCTGCAGGCGCCCGGGCGAATGGCCCATGCGGAAGAAGCGCGCGAGCCGCCGGCTTTCCGCCTCGTACGCGTTCACGGGGAAGGTCACGTAGTTGCGGCCGCCCGGGTGCGCCACGTGGTACTGGCAACCCGCGACGGAGCGGTTCATCCAGGTGTCCACGATGTCGAAGGTCAGGGGCGCATGCACGCCGATGGTGGGATGCAGCGCGCTCGGCGGCGCCCAGGCCTTGTAGCGCACGCCAGCCACGAACTCGCCCACGGTGCCGGTCGACTGCAGCGGCATCGGCCGGCCATTGACGGTGATCACGTGCCGGCTCTCGTTCAGGCCCGTGACCTTCACCTCGATGCGCTCCAGCGAGGAATCGACGTAGCGTACGGTGCCGCCGACGGCGCCTTCCTCGCCCATCACGTGCCAGGGTTCCAGCGCGTTGCGCAGAGTGAGCTCCATGCCCATGGCCTGCAGGTCGCCGGCGATCGGGAAGCGGAACTCGAAGTGCGGCGCGAACCAGGACGCATCGAAGTCATATCCGGCTTGCCGCATCTCGGCGAGCACGTCCAGCATGTCCATCCAGATGAAGGTGGGCAGCAGCCAGCGGTCGTGCAGCTCGGTGCCCCAGCGCGTGATCGGCGCGCGGTAAGGCTCGCGCCAGAAGCGCGCGACCAGCGCCCGGATCAGCAGTTGCTGCACCACGCTCATGCGCGCGTGCGGCGGCATCTCGAAGCCGCGCAGCTCCAGCAGGCCGAGGCGGCCGGTCGACGTGTCCGGCGAATACAGCTTGTCGATGCTGAACTCGCTGCGGTGCGTGTTGCCGGTCACGTCCACCAGGATGTTGCGCAGCGTGCGGTCCACCAGCCAGGGCGGCATGGCCTGGCCGTAGACCTGCCGGTTGCGCTCGATCTCCTTGAGCGCGATCTCCAGTTCGTACAACTGGTCGTTGCGCGCCTCGTCGACCCGCGGGGCCTGGCTGGTGGGCCCGATGAACAGGCCGCTGAACAGGTAGCTGAGGCTCGGGTGGTTGTGCCAGTAGAGCAGCAGGCTGGCCAGCAGTTCGGGCTTGCGCAGGAAAGGCGAATCCACGGGCGTGGCGCCGCCCATCACGAAGTGGTTGCCGCCGCCGGTGCCGGTGTGGCGGCCGTCGGTCATGAACTTCTCGGCGGAGAGGCGGCACTCGAAGGCGGCTTCGTACAGGAACTCGGTGTTGTGCACCAGCTCGTCCCAGTTGTGCGCCGGATGGATGTTGACTTCGATCACGCCCGGATCCGGCGTGACCTGCAGCACGCGCAGGCGCGGATCGCGCGGCGGCGGATAGCCTTCCAGCACGATCTTCACGCCGAGTTCTTCGGCGGTGTCCTCCACGGCGGTCAGCAACTCGAGGTAGTCCTCCAGGTGCGCCAGCGGCGGCATGAAGACGTAGAGCACGCCGCTCTTGCCGCCATGATCGCGCTCGGCCTTCGGGCCGTTGGCGCGCTGCGGGTCGCGCACTTCGACGCAAAGCGCCGTGCGCGTGATCCAGTGCGCCGACTCGAAGCGGTTCGGCGCGCGCACGAAATCGGCGGGCTCCGCCTGGCCGCTGCCGGTGCCGCCGCGCCGCGCTTCGGCGGCGCCGCGTTCGTCGCCACGCCCGTAGCCCGGACGCCCTTCCTGGAACATCCGCGTCGATTCACCGCGGGGCGCATCCGGGCCCTGCATGTAGCGGCCGCGGAACTGGTCGTACGCGGGCAGCGGGCCCGCCGGCGCCATCGGGTCGCGCTCGATCAGGTAGGGGTAATCGGACTTGCTCACCCACGGCAGGCTGTCCAGGGGCAGGCGGTATCCCATCGGCGAGTCGCCGGGAATCAGGTACATGCGGTCGTCGCGCAGGAACCAGGGGCCCGTCGTCCA
>DATAGN010000580.1:0-1779 GCA_036263715.1 Ramlibacter sp. | reverse complement strand
CGGCGATCTGCATGCCGACACCGATCGCCCACGCGTAGACCGCCTGTTCGAGCTTGGTCGCTTCCTTCAGCCCGATCATCACGCCCGAGAAGAACTTCTCCCAGACGCGCGGCACGGCGAAGAACACCGAAGGCTGGATCTCGCGCACGTTCTCCGGCACCGTCTCCGGGTTCTCCACGAAGTTGATCACGGCGCCCACGTACAGCGGCAGGTACTCGCCGAACATGCGCTCGGCGATGTGGCAAAGCGGCAGGAAGCACATGCGGTCGCCGCTCGGGTCGCCCGGGACGATGTCCGGGTAGGCGCGCAGTTCGTACATGATCCCGGCGTGCGAGTGCATCGCGCCCTTGGGTTTGCCCGTCGTGCCGGAGGTGTACACGAGCAGCGCCAGCTCCTGCGGCTGGACCGCGGCGATGCGCTCCTGCATCTCGCGCGGATGCTGTGCGTTGTAGTCGCGGCCCAGGGCGCGCAGCGCGTCCAGGCTCATGACGAGCGGGTCGTCCAGGTCGCGCAGGCCCTTCATGTCCAGCACGACCACCTTGCGCAGCGTCGGCAGTTCGCCGCGCACCTCCAGCGCCTTGTCCAGCTGTTCCTCGTCCTCCACGAACAGGATGCTGGTGCGCGAGTCGGCGCACAGGTACTGCACCTGCGAGGCGGCGTCGGTGGGATAGATGCCGTTGACGATGCCGGCGCACGAGTGGATGGCCAGGTCGCACCACACCCACTCGGCCTTGGTGTTCGACAGGATGGCGGCGGTGTCGCGCGGCTGCAGGCCCAGGGCCATCAGGCCGCCGGCGATCTCGCGCACGATGTCGCCCACGCCCGCCCACGTCCAGCTGCGCCAGACGCCCAGTTCCTTCTGCCGCATGCAGATGGCCGTGCCGCGCTGGTCCACCGCGTTCCAGAACATGGCCGGCACGGTGTCCCCGGGCACGCCCGTGGGCCTGGCGTCCTGGGCGATGGAGGCTGCGTCCCAAAGGTTCATGGCTACCTCCAGCTTTTCTTCTTCTTCCACCTGCGGTCGCCGCGCACGCCGGCTTCCTTCATGCCCAGGTAGAACTCCTTGATGTCTTCCTTCTCGCGCAGGCGGGCACAGGTGTCCTCCATCACGATGCGCCCGTTCTCCAGCACGTAGCCGTAGTCGGCAGCGTTGAGCGCCATGTTCGCGTTCTGCTCCACCAGCAGGATCGTGGTGCCGCGCTCGCGGTTGATGCGCACGACGATCTCGAAGATCTCCTTCGTGAGCTTGGGCGACAGGCCCAGGCTCGGCTCGTCCAGCAGCACCAGGTCGGGGGCCGCCATGAGCGCGCGCGAGATCGCCAGCATCTGCTGCTGGCCGCCGGAGAGCAGGCCGGCGTCCTGCGTCGAACGCTCCTTGAGGATCGGGAAATAGCCATAGACCGCGTCCATGTCGCGCGCCACCCCGTCGCGGTCCTTGCGCGTGTAGGCGCCCATCAGCAGGTTGTCGTGCACCGACAGCAGCGGGAACACCTCGCGCCCTTCCGGCACGTGCGACAGTCCCTGCTGCACGATGTGCGCCGGGTCGCGCGCGGTGATGTTCTCGCCCTTGAATTCGACGCTGCCCTTGCGCGGGTCGATGATCCCGGAGATGGTCTTCAGGATCGTGGTCTTGCCCGCGCCGTTGGACCCGAGCACGGTCGCGATCTCGCCGCGCCGCACCTGCAGGCTCACTCCCCGGATCGCCTTGATCGGCCCGTAGGCGCTCTCGACGTTCGAAAGCTTGAGGACCGGCGTATCGCTGATCATGGTCTTGCTCCC
>DATAGN010000579.1:0-9472 GCA_036263715.1 Ramlibacter sp. | reverse complement strand
TGCGTAACCTTTGCGTCCTCTGCGTCCGGTTGTTGGCCTTTACCTGGACCCGGGCTCGGCCACGAAGCCGATGCGCGTGAGCCCCGCCCGATGGGCGATGCCCATCACCTGCACCACGCGGCCATAAGGCACGCCCTGGTCGGCGCGCAGCTGGATTTCGGTGTCGGCGTTCTGCTTCGCCGCCGCCGCCAGTTGCTCGGCCAGCCTGGCTTCGTCCAGCGGCTTGTCGTTCAGGAACAGCTGCCCGGCCTTGTCGACGACCAGCGTCACGAACTGCGGCGTCTCGTTCGGCTGCGCGCCCTCCGCCTTGGGCAGGTCCAGGCGGATCGAGCTGGCCAGCAACGGGGCGGTGATGATCAGGATCACCACCAGCACCAGCATCACGTCGACCAGCGGCGTGACGTTGATCTCGCTGATGGGCGGATCACCCTGCGTTCGCTCCAGGCGCCCGAACGCCACGTCAGCCCGCCTTGTGCGTGAGCAGCTCGCGCAGGTCGCGCGCGAAGCCTTCCAGGTCCGCCTCGATACGGGCGATCAGGCGGCCGAAGATGTTGTAGCCGAGCACGGCCGGGATCGCGACCGCCAGGCCGGCTGCCGTCATGATCAGGGCCTCGCCGACCGGACCGGACACCTTGTCGATGGTGATCTGGCCCGCATTGGCGATGCCCGTGAGCGCGTGGTAGATGCCCCAGACGGTGCCGAGCAGCCCGACGAAAGGCGCGGTGGAACCGACCGTCGCCAGCAGCACCTGCCCGAACTGCAGCTTGTCCAGCACGCGGTGCAAGGCATCGCGCAACACGCGCGTGAGCTGCTGGGAGCGGTCGCCCGCCGAGGCGAGCGATCCCGGCGGCTGCGCCTCGGTGGCGCTGATCAGGGGCAGCAGCAAGGCCTCGCGATCGAAGGCGGCGACGCGATCGCGCGCTTCCGTGACCGAGCCCGCCTGCCAGAAAGCGGCGGTGCTGCGCGTGACGTCGGTGCTGGCGCGGCGCAGCAGCCAGGCCTTCCACAGGATGACGACCCAGCTCGACACCGACATCGCCAGCAAGAGGATCGCCACCGCCTGGGTGACCGCGTCGCCCTGGCGGAAGAGATCGGTGAAGCTCATGGGGTTTGCAGGCCGAGGACGTCGAACATGTCGAACAGTCCCCGCTCCTGGTCGGCCAGGAAGCGCACCGCGCGCAGGCTGCCCTGGGCATAGGTCGAACGGCTGCCCGACTTGTGCGTGATCTCGATGCGCTCGCCGGTGCCGGCGAACAGCACGGTGTGGTCGCCGACGATGTCGCCGCCACGGATGGCCGAAAAGCCGATGGTGGACGGGTCGCGTTCGCCGGTGACGCCTTCGCGGGCGTAGACGGCGCACTCCTTGAGGTCGCGGCCGATCGCCGCGGCGATGACCTCGCCCATCTTCAGCGCGGTGCCCGAAGGCGCGTCCACCTTGTGGCGGTGGTGCGCCTCGATGATCTCGATGTCGTAGCCGGTGGCGAGCGCCTTGGCCGCCATCTCCAGCAGCTTCATCGTGACGTTGACGCCCACGCTCATGTTGGGCGCGAGCACGATGGCGATGTCGCGTGCTGCCTCGGCGATCTCCGCCTTCTGCGCGTCGCTGAAGCCGGTGGTGCCGATCACCATCTTCACGCCGCGCTCGCGGCAGGCCTTCACGTGCGCCAGCGTGCCCTCGGGCCGGGTGAAGTCGATCAGCACTTCGGCCTCCTGCAGGCCGGCGTCGATGTCGGCAGTGACGGGAACGCCGCTCGCGTGTCCCAGGAAGGCGGCGGCATCGTTGCCGATCGCGGTGCTGGAGGCGACGTCGAGCGCGCCGGCCAGCCGGCAATCGTCGGCGTCGCGGATCGCCTCGATCAGCATGTGGCCCATGCGCCCGGATGCACCGGCAACCGCGACCTTGTGCTGCGTGTTGCCGGTCGGTGCCTTGTGCAGGGTGCCGGCCACGGCGTTCTTCAGGGCCTGCTTGGTCATGCGGGCCTCAGCGCGCGGGCGCTTCGAGCGGCGGATAGTTGACGGTGGTCGCGGGTGCGGCGGGCGGCGGCGCGGCGGCGGCCGCAGCGGCCGCGGGTGTCTTGGTGCTGATGGCGCGCAGCTGTTCCTCGGTGGCCACCAGCGGCGGCACCTTGCCGCCCTTGCCGCGCCTGTCCAGCGTGGCGACGAACTCGGCTTCGCTGGGCATGGCGTCGCCTTCGACGCGCTCCATGTTCTCGCCGTTGAAGAAGACGGTGAGCTGGCGGCGCTGCTGCGGCAGGCCCTGGCGCTTGAGCGTGAAGACGTAGTCCCAGCGGTTGTCGTGGAACAAGCTGGTCACGAGGGGCGTGCCGAGGACCTGGCGAACCTGCTCGCGGCTCATGCCTTTCTGCAGTGCCTCGACCTGTTCCTTCGAGATGAAGTTGCCCTGCACGATCTCGATGCGGTAGGGCGTGATCGCGTCGGCGATGCGGTAACTGACGTTGTCGACCGAGGCGCAGCCCGCGAGGAGAGCGACGGCCGCGGCGGCCGGGACGAACATGCGGCGCAGGGGCATGGCAGGCATGGGAAGGGCAGGCGATATGATCGGGGCATTGTAGCGGCAGCACCATGGCCAACATCGACGAACTCAAGAGCACAGGGCTCAAGGCGACGCTGCCGCGCCTGAAGATCCTGGACGTCTTCCACAAGGGAAGCCAGCGCCACATGACCGCGGAGGATGTCTTCCGCGTGCTGCTGGAGGAGCGTTCGGACATCGGGCTGGCCACCGTGTACCGCGTGCTGACCCAGTTCGAGCAGGCCGGGATCCTGAGCCGCAGCCATTTCGAGAGCGGCAAGGCGGTCTACGAACTGAACGAAGGCACGCACCATGACCACCTGGTGTGCCTGGACTGCGGGCGGGTCGAGGAGTTCTACGACGCCGAAATCGAGCGGCTGCAGAACGACGTGGCGAAGCTCAAGGGTTTCGAGATCGCCGACCATGCTTTGTCGCTCTACGCGCATTGCACGAAGGTGAACTGCCCGAACAAGACGCCGCAGCGATAGCGGCTAAACCAAACAACCGGACGCAGAGGACGCAAAGGTTCCGCAGAAGTCGCAAAAGAAACCTTTAAAAAGGCTGTTCTTCTGCGCCCTCTGCGTAACTTCTGCGTCCTCTGCGTCCGGTTGTTGGTCTTAGGACCCCTTCTCCATCGCCCTTCGATGCCTCTCCACGAATTCCTGGTACGTGTCGACGCCGCGTAGCTGCAGGATGGTATTGCGCACCGCCGCTTCCACCAGCACCGCCATGTTGCGGCCGGCCACGACGGGGATCACCGCCTTGCGCACCGGCACGCCCAGCACGTCCTGCGTGAGCGGCTCGTAGGGCAGGCGCTCGTACTCGCGCTCCATCGTCTCGCGCCGCACCAGGTGCACGATCAGGCGCAGCCGCATCTTGCGGCGCACCGCCGTCTCGCCAAAGATCGCCCGGATGTCCAGCAGGCCGATGCCGCGCACCTCCAGCAGGTTTTGCAGCAGCTCCGGGCAGCGGCCCTCGATCGTGGTCTGGTTGACGCGGTACAGGTCCACCGCGTCGTCGGCCACCAGGCCGTTGCCGCGCGTGATCAGCTCCAGCCCCAGCTCGCTCTTGCCCAGGCCCGACTCGCCCGTGATCAGCACGCCCAGGCCCAGGATGTCCATGAACACGCCGTGCATCGACGTGCGCTCGGCGAAGTGCTTGGAGAGATACGCCCGCAGCACGTCGATGACGAAGGCCGACGGCTCCTTGGTGGCGAACATCGGGATCTGCGCGCGTTCGCACATCGACAGCAGCGCATCGGGCGCGGCCTGGCTGTCCGTGAGCACCAGCACCGGCGGCTCCAGCGTGACGATGCGGGCGATGCGCCGGGCGCAGTCTTCCGGCGTGGCATTCGAGAGGTAGGCCACCTCGCGCTCGCCCAGGATCTGCACCCGGTACGGGTGGATGTAGTTGAGGTAGCCGACGAGGTCGGCGCCCGAGCGGGCGGCCCGCACCGCGACCTCGTCGAAGCGGCGCTCCGAGGCGCCGAGGCCCGCCACCCATTCCCATTTGAGCTGGCCGCGGTGGTCCTCGAAGAGGACGTCCGCGCTGACGACGGTCGGTTTCAAGCGCGCGGACCTTCGGCTATTGCGGCTGCGCGGAGTGCCAGCCGGCGATCAACTGGTGCAGGCGCGCTGCATCGGTGCTGCCCTTCATCTTCTCGCGCAGCGGCGCGTCGGACAGCAGTTCGGCGATTTCGGACAGGATCTCCAGGTGCTTCTGCGTCGCCGCTTCGGGCACCAGCAGGAAGATCAGCAGGTTGACCGGCTGTTCGTCGGGCGCGTCGAAGCCGATCGGGTTGGCCAGCTGGAACAGCGCCGCCATCGGCGCCTTCAGGCCCTTGATGCGTCCGTGCGGGATGGCCACGCCGTGGCCCAGGCCGGTGGAGCCCAGGCGCTCGCGCGCGAACAGGCTGTCCGTGACGAGGGCGCGGGAGAGGCCATGGAGGTTCTCGAACAGCAGTCCGGCTTCCTCGAAAGCCCGCTTCTTGCTCGTGGCGTCGACGCCGACCAGGACCTGGGCGGGCGGCAGGATGGACGCAAGGCGGTTCATGGTGAGTGGGGCGGATTATGCACGGCCGACGGTGCACCGCACCAAAACGCACGGGGGCCCCGGCGCGAGGACCAGCGCCCGGAAAAAGGGCCCGCGAAGGGGCCCTTTTTCACGCTTTGCTCACATCACGCGCTTTGGGGCGTCGTGATGGTGCTGCTGCATGCGGCTCTTGTACTTGCCGACCTGGCGGTCCATCTTGTCCACCAGCTCGTCGAGCGCGGCATACAGGTCCTCGTGCGAGCTCTCGGCGAACATGTCGCTGCCCTTCACGTGGATCTTGCATTCGGCGCGTTGCCTTCGTTCCTTCTCCTTCTGCTTCTCCACGGTGAGCAGGACCCGGATGTCCACGACCTGGTCGAAATGACGAGTGATGCGATCGAGCTTGGTGGTCACGTAATTGCGCAAGGCGGGGGTGACTTCGAGATGGTGACCGCTGATCGTCAGGTTCATGGAGCCTCCTGTAAGTACTGAGAGCACTTGGTTGACGTGCGCCCTTGCGGCGCGGGGAAGGAATCTCTGACTGCGTTTCACTATGCGCTCCACGCGAGCGAAACGCAATTGATTTCCCTCAAGGCCGAGGCGCGAATTCAGAGGGGGAATGCAGGGCGCGCACCGCAAAAGAAAACGGCCCGCAAGGGGCCGTCGACAAGCACCGAAGGCGGCCCGCGGGCCGCCTGGGGGTACTACATGGGAGCGGAGTTCAGCGCTGGCGCCAGAGGGCGGCGGCGTCCAGGGTGTTCCACTCGGCGCGCGCCTTGGGGTGCGCCTGGGCGCCCGGGCGCTCCAGGTTGGCATGCTCCACGCGCTCGGCCTGCGGCTTGTCGCGCGGCGTATCGTTGTAGCGATTGGTGGACTTGGCTTCCTTGTACATACTCTTGCTCCGTTGCGTTGGCGGTCAGCTGCCGCTTCCGCTGGTGGGGGTTCTCTTCGCTTCCTGCGGGGCCGAGCGTTCGCCGTGCCGGCTGATGAAGGGCCAGGCATGGCCGCTGCGGGCGCGGCGGGTGCTGTTCTGGTCCTGGCCTTGGGCTGCGGCGGGACGCCAGTTCGAGCGGCTGGCGTTCGGGTCGGTCGCTAGCTGGATCATCTCGGCTCCTTGCAGGCGCTCCGGACAGGTCATCCGGGGCAATGGAGTCAATGTAGGGGGCCCTCCTGAGCCGTGGTGTCGGACGTTCTGGCCCAGCCGTGTAGGACTGGTCCTTCGATCCGAACACAACAGTAAGACGGCTGGACAGGCGCCCCGGAACGGCATTTCAAGCCTGGCTGGTGCGTCCCTCCCCGACGGCAGCGCGGCATAATCCGGCGACGCCCGTGCCGCGGCGCGTTGAGAGCGCAGCCAGCCGCAGTCACAAGAACGAAATCACGGGACTCAGTCATGCTCAACATCTTCACGCTGGCCAACGGCCGGCTGTTCCAGGAGGAGATCGAGTCCCTGGAAGAGCTTTCCCGCTTCCAGCCCGTCTGGGTGGACCTCGAGTCGCCCTCGGTCGAGGAAAAGCGCTGGATCAAGCAGTACTACGGCCTGTCCATCCCGGAAGACGCGATGGACGAGGACATCGAGGAATCGGCCCGCTTCTATGAAGAGGACAACGGCGACCTCCACATCCGCAGCGACTTCCTGATCGCCGGCGGCGCCGACGACGAGCCGCGCACCGTGCGCGTGGCCTTCGTGCTCAACCTGATGAACAACAGCCTCAAGAGCCACGGGGTGCTGTTCTCCATCCACGACGAGGACGTGCCGGTGTTCCGGCTGCTGCGGCTGCGCGCGCGCCGCGCGCCCGGGCTGATCGAGGATGCCAAGGAAGTGCTGCTCAAGCTGTTCGACGCCGACGCGGAGTACTCGGCCGACACGCTGGAAGGCATCTACGACGAGCTGGAGAAAGTCAGCAAGCAGGTACTGTCGGGCGAAGTCACGGACACCCTGGCCGGCGAGGCGCTGGAAGCCATCGCCCGCCAGGAGGACCTGAACGGGCGCATCCGCCGTAACATGATGGACACCCGGCGGGCGGTGAGCTTCATGATGCGCAGCCGCATGCTGAGCGCCGACCAGTTCGACGACGCCCGGCAGATCCTGCGCGACATCGAGTCGCTGGACAACCACACGGCCTTCCTGTTCGACAAGATCAACTTCCTGATGGACGCCACGGTCGGTTTCATCAACATCAACCAGAACAAGATCATCAAGATCTTCTCGGTGGCCAGTGTCGCGCTGCTGCCGCCGACGCTGATCGCCAGCATCTACGGCATGAACTTCCAGTTCATGCCGGAAATCAACTGGGAAGGCGGCTATCCCTTCGCGCTCGGCCTGATGGTGGCCTCGGCCCTGCTGCCCATGTGGTACTTCCGCAAGCGAGGCTGGCTGCGCTGACACCGACCATGGCCGCACGACGCTGGTTGCTCGCCTGGGTGCTGATCGCGCTGCTCGGCGCGCAGGCGCTCGGGCTGATGCACCGCGTGGTGCACGGGGCGCGTGGCGGGCCGGCGCAGGAACTGGCCTGGGAAGCCGGCACGTCCGGCGAAGCTGCCAGCGGTGTCGCGGGCCTGTTCAGGGGCCACGACGATGGCGGCTGCCGGCTCTACGACGCGATCGGCCACGACCTGCTGCCGCTGGCGGCGGTCTTCGTCGCCCCCTTCCTGCCGCCGGCCGATGCGCACGCAAGCCTGCGGCGCACCTTCCTGGCCGCCTGCACCACCGCGCCCTTCCAGGCGCGGGGCCCTCCCGTTTCCCGCTGAGCGATCCCGAGTTCGCGGCAGCGGCGCACGCCCCTGCCGCGCCCCTTCGTTTTCCAGCGAGAAACCCGTCGTGAGAATCACGTTTTCCCCCTCCCTGCCGGCGCGCCATGCCGCCGGCGTCGCCCTTTGCCTGGCCGCCACGTGCGGCCCCGTCGCCGCCCAAGGCCTGTTCCAGGACTGGCAGGCCGGCGCCGTCCTCGACATCTCCGCCGCCTCGCGCGCGCTCGCCCTCGGGCAGCGTGACAAGGGCCTGGCCCTGGGCCACAGCGACGTCAGCGTCTTCGGTCCCGTGGGCCGCCACTTCGAGGCCCGCGCCACCGCCGCGGCGCACACCGACGAGCGCAAGCTCGAAGTGGAGCTCGAGGAGGCCTGGCTGCAGACCACCTCGCTGCCGGCCGGCTTGCAGCTGCGCGCCGGCCGCTTCGCCTCGCAGGTCGGTTACCTCAACGAGCAGCACCTGCACGCCGACGACTTCATCCAGCGCCCCCTGCTGTACCGCGCCTTCCTCGGCAACCACTGGTTCGACGACGGCCTGCGACTGAACTGGACGGCCCCGACCGACCTGTACCTTCGAGTGGGCGCCGAGGTGTTCCGCGGCAAGCAGCTCGTGCGCGATGCCGCGTCCGCCCGGCGTCCCGGCGCCGCCGTCTTTTCCGCCAAGACCGGCGGCGACATCGGCGCCAGCCAGAGCTGGCAGGCCGGCCTGTCCTTCCTGCGCAATCGTCGCGAAGCCGCCATCGAGGCGGGCCATGCCGGCCACGCCGGGGAAGAGGAGGAACACGCCGAAGGCGAAGAGGCGCACGAGGAAGAAACGGGCGCCCACGCGCACGGCCACGGCGCCGCCTTCTCCGGACGGCGCATGTGGGTGGCCGAACTCGCCTGGAAGTGGGCGCCCGAGGGCAACAACAGCCGCCAGCAGTTGCGCGTCGCCTACGAACATGCGCTCGTGCGCGGCATCAACCGCTTCGCCACTTCGGGCGACCGCCATCGCGCGCACTACCTGAGCGTGGTCTACCGCTTCGCCCCCGGCTGGGAAGTGGGCGCGCGGCACGACCTGTTGCGCGTGCGCATCCCGCACGAGGACCACTTCGACGACGGCCGCCTGCGCGAGTCGGCGCTGATGCTGGCCTGGAAGCCCTCGCATGCGCAGACCCTGCGCGTGCAGTTCACGCGTCAGCGCAACGGTGCCGGCTTCGCGGAAGCCAACCGTGCGCTGCAGATCCAGTACGTCCTGAGCTTCGGTGCCCATGCTGCGCATTCCTTCTGAACTCCGCCGGCTGCTGGCCGGCCTCGCACTCGCGGCCTGCGCGGGCGGCGCCCAGGCGCTGACCGTGTTCGCCTGCGAGCCCGAATGGGCGGCACTGGCGCGCGAACTGGCGCCGCACGCGCAGGTGCGCAGCGCCACGCACGCGCGCCAGGATCCGCACCACATCGAAGCGCGACCCAGCCTGATCGCGGCATTGCGCCAGGCCGACGTCGCCATCTGCACCGGCGCGGGCATGGAAGCCGGGTGGCTGCCGACGCTGCAGCAGCGATCGGGCAACGCGCGCGTGCAGAAGGGCGCGCCGGGCATGGTGTTCGCGTCCGAGCACGTGCAGCTGATCGACCCGCGGCCGCCGGGTACCCCGTTCGAAGGCGACGTGCACACCGAGGGGAACCCGCACGTGCAGCTGGATCCGCACCGCATGCGCGCCGTCGCCGAGGTGGTGGCGCAGCGCCTGCAGGCGGCGGACCCGCAGCGGCAGGCCGAGATCCGGCAACGCTGGAGCGCGTGGGACGCCGACTGGCGCAAGCGCATCGCGCAATGGGAGCAACGCGCCGTGCCGTTGCGTGGCATGCGGGTGGCGGCGCAGCACTCGACCTTCGCCTACCTCTGGCGCTGGCTGGGCATGACCCAGGTGGCGGACCTGGAGCCCAAGCCCGGCATGCCGCCGACGCCGGGGCACCTGCAGCGCATCCTGGAACAGACGCGCGCCAGCCCGCCGCGCGCGGTGGTCGTGTCGGCCTACCAGGACCCGCGGTCGGCGCAGTGGCTCGGGCAGCAGCTCGGCGCCGGCGTGGCCGTGCTGCAGTTGCCGTCCACGGTCACCGAAGACGGCGCCACCACCACGCTGGCCGGCTTCTACGACCACCTGATCGAGCGCCTGCTCGCCAGCGCGC
>DATAGN010000578.1:0-34539 GCA_036263715.1 Ramlibacter sp. | reverse complement strand
CACGCGATTGAGCTGGTTGGCCCCGGAAGCCTCGTCCAGGCCCACGTTGCGGATGTAGGCCAGCGGGTCGGTGATGCGCCAGCGCACGTACCAGTCGATCACCACGCGCTGCTTTTCCGCGGTGAGCATGGGCTCGGTGTCCACCGAGTCCAGCGTGAGCAGGCGCTTGTCGATGTAGCTCACGTTCTGCAGCGGCGGCGGCAGCTTGAACTTGAGGCCCGGCTCCGTGATGACTTCCTTGATCTGGCCGAGGGAGTACACGACGCCGAACTGGCGCTGGTCGACGACGAACAGCATGGAGCTGAGCAGCGCGAGCGCCACCAGCAGCGAGGAGACGATGAAGCCGATGCGGTTCATTAGCGGGACTCCCTCTCGCGGCCGCGCGCGTTCTCTCGGTTGCGCGGGTCCGTGGTGGGCGGGGTCGGGGTGGTGGTGGGCGGCGTGGCGGTGTTGGGCGGCGGCGAGTCCTGCCCGCCGGGCGTGCCAGCGCCGCCGGCGGCCACCTGCTGCATGATGCGGTCGAGCGGCAGGAACAGCATGTTGCCGCCCTGGCGCGATTCGACCAGCACCTTGGTCACGTTGCCGTAGATCTGCTGCATCGATTCGAGGTAGAGGCGGTCGCGGGTGACCTGCGGCGCCTTCTGGTATTCGGCCAGCAGCAGCTTGAAGCGCTGCCCGTCACCTTGGGCCTGCGCCGTGATGCGCGCCTTGTAGCCCTCGGCTTCCTGCGCCAGGCGCGAGGCCGCACCCACGGCGCGCGGGACCACGTCGTTGGCATACGCCTGCGCTTCGTTCTTGGCGCGCTCGCGTTCCTGGCCGGCGCGCAGCACGTCGTCGAAGGCGGCCTGCACCTGCTCGGGCGGACGCACGCCGCCTTGCTGCAGGTTGATGCCCACCACCTCGACACCGATGCGGTAGCGGTCCAGGATCTGCTGCATCAGCCCCCGCACGCGCGGGCCGATCTGGTCGCGCTCCTCGGCCAGCGCCGTGTCCATGCGCATCTTGCCGACCACCTCGCGCACGGAGGTCTCGGCGGCCTGGACGATCGCCTCCTGCGGGTTCTTGCTGTTGAACAGCCAGTCGCGCGCGTTGCTCAGGCGGTACTGCACGGCGAACTTGATCTCGACGATGTTCTCGTCCTCGGTCAGCATCGCCGACTCCTTCAGGCCGGTAGCGCGGATGACGGTGTCGCGGCCGACGTCCACGGAGCGGATCTGCGTGACCTGCACGGTCTCGTGGCGCTCGATCGGGTACGGCAGCCGCCAGTTGAAGCCGGCGCCGACGGTGGTGCTGTAGCGGCCGAAGCGCGTGATCACCGCCTGCTGGCCTTCCTGCACGATGAAGATGCCGGTGCCCATCCAGATGATGATCACCACCAGGGCGATCAGGCCGGCGCCGACCCCGGCGCTCTTCAGGTCCGGCTGGAAGCTGCCGCCGCCACCGCCGCCGAAGCCGCCGCCCCCGCCGCCCTTGCGGCCGCCGAACAGCCCCCCGAGCTTGCGGTTGAAGTCGCGCCAGAGTTCGTCGAGGTCGGGCGGGCCCTGGTTGGGGCCGCCCTTGCCGCCTTCGTTGCGGTTGCCGTCGTTCTTGTCGTCGCCGCCACGGCCCCAGCGGGGGTCGTTCAGGTTGAACATGCCCCGCACGCGGTCTCTCAGCCCGGAAAAGTGCAGGCTGCGAAAAGGAAGATTCATTCTTTCGGGTTCTCTTGGGTTGCCAGCATTGTGCCCAAACGCGCCGGGCTCAGGATGAGCCAGGGTCTTCGGCCGCACCTGGGGCCGGCGGCCGCGCCGCGGCGACGATGCGCACCAGCCCGCGCCGCAGGTCGTCGAGCCCCTCGCCGGTCTGGCTGCTCACGAAGACGCGCGGCACCTGCACGCCTTCGAGTTCGAAGAAGTCCACCGGGATCCGGGGACGCTGCTCGGGCGCCATCGCATCGATCTTGTTGAACACCAGCAGCTGCGGCACGCCCCCGGCACCGATCTCGTGCAGCACGCGCTGGACTTCGTCGACCTGCTCGCGGTGGTGCGGATTGGCCGCGTCCACCACGTGCAGCAGCAAGTCGGCATCGGCGGCCTCCTGCAGCGTGGCCTGGAAGGCGTCGATCAGGCCGTGCGGCAGGTCCCGGATGAAGCCGACCGTGTCCGACAGCGACACCGAGCGGCCGCCGCGGCCGTTGTCGGCCTCCGCGTCCTGCAGGAACAGCTGGCGCGTCGTGGTGTCCAGGGTCGCGAACAGCTGGTTGGCCGCATAGGCCCGCGCCTTGACCAGCGCGTTGAACAGCGTCGACTTGCCGGCGTTGGTGTAGCCGACGATGGAGATGTTGAAGGTGTCGCGGCGCTCGCGCTGGCGGCGCTGGGTGGCCCGCTGCTTCTTGACCTTGACCAGGCGTTCGCGGGTGCGCTTGATGGCATCGTCGATCATGCGCCGGTCCAGCTCGATCTGCTTTTCGCCCGGGCCGCCGCGCACGCCGGCGCCGCCGGTCTGGCGCTCCAGGTGCGACCAGCGCCGCACCAGGCGGGTGGACAGGTACTGCAGCCGCGCCAGCTCGACCTGCAGCTTGCCCTCGTGGCTGCGCGCGCGCTGGGCGAAGATCTCCAGGATCAGCATGGTGCGGTCGTTGACCGGCATGTCCATGTGCCGCTCCAGGTTGCGCTGCTGGGCCGGGCTGAGGGACTGGTCGAACAGGATCTCGCTGGCGCCCAGTTCCTCGGCCAGCTGCTTGATCTCGTCGGCCTTGCCCTTGCCGACGAAGAGCGCGGCATCGGGCGCCTTGCGCCTGGCCGTGACGCGGGCGACCGGCTCCATGCCCGCGGTCTGGGCCAGCTGGCCCAGTTCCTCGAGCTCGGCGTCGAAGTGGGGGAGACCCAGGTCCACCCCCACCAGGATGGTGGCGGCGGCCGGGCGTTCAGGCGATGCGGTCAAACCGGCAACCAGAGGGGACGACATGCACCCGCGAGGCGGGCGGGAGGGCGCGACAGGATCAGCTGGCGGCGCCTTCCCCGGGTTCCTGGGCGGAGAAGTTCACCGCGCGGCCGGGGACGATGGTGGAGATCGCGTGCTTGTAGACCATCTGCGTGACGGTATTGCGCAGCAGCACGACGTACTGGTCGAAGGATTCGATCTGTCCCTGCAGCTTGATGCCGTTGACCAGGTAGATGGACACCGGCACGTGCTCTCGACGCAGGGTATTCAGGAAGGGGTCTTGTAGTAGCTGCCCTTTGTTGCTCACGATATTCTCCGTGTTCCGGCGTTGTTGGAACTTGCACATTACCACAGCAACGCTTGGCGGCGGGGTGGCGCTGGCAGCACATCTGCAGCCGTTCGGATGGAAAACAAGGGCCTCTTGTCCGTCATTCCCGCGAAGGCGGGAATCCAGGGCGCCCTGGATCCCCGCCTGCGCGGGGATGACGACTTCATTCCTTGTCGGCGTACGGATTCTTCGAAGTGCGCATCTCGATGCGCAGCGGCGTGCCCACCAGGTTGAACTCCTTGCGGAAGCGCCCCTCCAGGAAACGCTTGTACGCATCCGTCACGTGTTCCAGCGAATTGCCGTGCACGACGATGACGGGCGGGTTCATCCCGCCCTGGTGCGCATAACGCAGCTTCGGGCGGAACATGCCGGCCCGCTTGGGCGACTGGAACTGCACCGCTTCGAGCAGCAGGCGGGTGAGCACCGGCGTGGTCATCTTGGTCATGGCCGCCTTGTGCGCCTGCGCGATCGAGCCCCACAGCGGCCCGAGGCCCTGGCGCTTGATGGCCGAGATGAAATGCAGTTCGGCGAACTTCAGGAACACCAGGCGCTGCTCGATCTGGCGGCGCACCAGCTCGCGGTTGTAGTCGTCGATGGCGTCCCACTTGTTGACGGCCAGCACCACCGCCCGCCCGCTTTCCAGGATGTAGCCGGCAATGTGCGCGTCCTGGTCGGTCACGCCCTGGCTGGCGTCCAGCAGCAGCAGCACGACGTTGGCGGACTCGATCGCCTGCAGCGTCTTGACCACCGAGAACTTCTCGATGGCCTCGAACACCTTGCCCTTGCGGCGCAGCCCGGCGGTGTCGATCAGCTCGAACTTCTGGCCGTTGCGCTCGAAGGGCACGGAGATCGCGTCGCGCGTGGTGCCGGGCAGGTCGAAGGCGACCAGGCGTTCCTCGCCCAGCCAGGCGTTGATCAGCGTCGACTTGCCCACGTTGGGCCGGCCGGCCACCGCCAGCTTGATGATGCCGGTCTGCTGTTCTTCCGCCGCGTCGTCGTCCTCGGGGATGTTGAGCGGCTCGAAGGCCACGTCGACCAGGCTGCGGATGCCCTGCCCGTGGGCGGCCGACACGGGGTGCACTTCACCGAGGCCGAGCTCGTAGAACTCGGCCAGCTGCACGCCTTCGAGCATGCCCTCGGCCTTGTTGGCCGCCAGCACCGTGGGCTTGCCCAGCTTGCGCAGGTAGTTGGCGATGTCGTGGTCCTGCGCCGAGAGGCCGCCGCGCGCATCGACGACGAAGACGACCACATCCGCTTCGGCCACGGCCTGCTGCGTCTGCTTGGCCATCTCCTTGTAGATGCCCTCTTCGGCCCTCGGCTCGAAACCGCCGGTGTCGATCACGATGAACTCGTAGCGGCCATGCCGCGCGTTGCCGTAGTGGCGGTCGCGCGTGAGGCCCGCGAAATCAGCGACGATCGCGTCGCGCGACTTGGTCAACCGGTTGAACAGCGTCGACTTGCCGACGTTCGGGCGGCCCACCAGGGCCATCACCGGCTTCATGCTGGTCTCTTTTTCTTATTGGGGAACGAAGGCGAACACGCCCCCGTTGCGCGTGACCACCACCAGGTGGTTGCCGGCGGCCACGGGCGCCGCGGCGATCGCCGAGCCGTCGGTGGCCACGCGGTTCAGCAGCGTGCCGTCCTCGCGATCGAGCATGTGGACGAAGCCGAAGCTGTCGCCGACGACGACGGCGCGGCCCAGCGCGAGCGGGGTGCCCAGGCCGCGGTGCAGCAGCCTTTCGCTGGTCCAGGCGCGGCTGCCATCGGCCCGCTTCCAGGACACGACCTTGCTGTCGGTCTCGGTGCCGAACACGTTGGCGGCGTCGCCGTGCACGCCCTCGGCGCCGTTGGCGCGCTGGGTCCACAGCAGCTGGCCGCGCGCCGCATCGACGCAACCCACGGCGGATTGGAACGCCCGGGCACAGACCGAGTCGCCGACGCGGCTCACGCGGCCGACCAGGTCGACCAGGCGTTCGATGTCGTTGATGCCCCGCGCCGACGCGATGGGCGCTTCCCAGCGGACGGTGCCGTTCAGGGGATTCAGCCCGGCCAGTCGCCCGCCCTGCCCCACGACCAGCGTGTCGCCCACCGCCAGGATCACCCCGGACTGGCGCAGCGTCAGCGGCTCGCCCGTGCGCTGCTGGCCCCAGAGGCGGCGGCCGGTGCCGCCGTCGAACGCGGTGACGGAACGGTCGGCACCCAGCACGAACACGCGCGCACCGGCCACCAGCGGCGCCGTGTACGACGCCACGTTGAGTTTCTGGCGCCACGCTTCACGGCCGCTGACGAAGGTCACGACTTCGTTGTTGCGCGTGACCACGGCGGCCGTGCTGCCGTCGAAGCCGACGCCGGCGGCCAGCTGCGCGTTCGCGCTGCCGCGCCACTGCTCGCGGCCCGTGCTCGCATCGAAGGCGGCCACCGTGCCGTCGCTGGATGCGACCGCCACCGCGTTGCCGCTGACGGCGGGGACCAGGGGGAAATCGACGGTGCCGATCCTGCCGGTCCACGAGGGCCGCACGCCCAGCAGGTTGGGGTTGGGCTGCAGTTCGGCGGGCTTGGGCTTTTCGACCGTGCTCCAGAAGGCCATCGAAGGCGGGATCGGGATCATCGAGCAGCCGGCCACCAGGGCGGCAGCGGCGGCGGTCAGCGCCAGGCGCAGCATGCGGGAGGTCATCGTGCGGTTCATGACTTGGCCGCCTCGGCGGGCTTGAGGCTCTGGACGTCGACGCCCAGCGAGGTGAGCTTCACTTCCACGAGGGTGCGGTACTCCGACTCGATCGGGAAGTTCTGCCAGGCCTTGGTGTATTCGGAGCGCGCCTGGTCCTTCTTGCCTTGCAGGCTGTAGATGTCGCCGCGCCGGTCGGCCGCCAGGCCTTCGAATTCGCGCGGCACGCCCGACAGCTGCTTGAGTGCGTCGTCGTACTGCTTGGCCTCCACCAGCACGGCAGCCAGCCGCAGGCGGCCGATGGCGCGCAGGCCCTCGTCGCCGGAGGAATCCGCCACCCACTGCAAGGCCGACTTCGCAGCGTCGGGCTTGCCCTTCTCGGCGAGCACCTTGGCTGCCAGCAGGCCCGATTGCTGCGCGTAGGTCGTGCGGCCGAACTTGTCCTGCATGTCCTTCCACGCCTGCTCGACGCGTGCGACGTCGCCGCCAGTGGCGGCGCGCTCCACTTCGTCGTACAGCGCCGAGGCTTGCACGGCCTGCGTGCGCTGCCAGTACTGCCAGCCGTTGAAGGCGGCGAAGCTGCCCGCCACGGCGATGAGGAACCAGCTGATCAGGTTGCCGTATTGCTTCCAGAAATGCCTGAGGTCATCAAGCTGTTCCTGTTCTTCGAGGTCGAGATGTCTTGCCATGGGTATGCCCGGTTGCCGGGCGATTGTAGTTATCTCAGCGATGCGGCCCAGGAGGCCGCGGCGTCCAGCGCTTCGGTGCGTTGCACCCCTTCGCGCAGGTCCTTCACCGCCACCTGGCCCTGCGCCAGTTCGTCGGGGCCGAAGACCAGCGCATAGCGTGCGCCGCTGGCGCCCGCACGCTTGAACTGCGACTTCATGCTGCCGGGGCCGTCGCCACCGCCGGCATGCTGCACGACGCGGACGCCGGCGGTGCGCAGCGTCTCCAGCGTGGCGACCACGGGTGGCAGCGGCACGCCGGGCGCGATCACCGCGTAGGCGTCGGGCTCGGCGCCTGCCACCGGCACCTTCAGCTCCTGCAGCAGCAGCAGCAGGCGCTCGATGCCGAGGCCGAAGCCGACCGCGGGGGCCGGCTTGCCCCCGAGCTGCTCGATCAGCCCGTCGTAGCGGCCGCCGCCGCACACGGTGCCCTGCGAGCCGAGCTGGTCGGTGACCCACTCGAACACCGTGAGGTTGTAGTAATCCATGCCGCGCACCAGGCGCGGGTTGACGCGGTACTGCAGGCCGACCGCATCGAGCATCGCCCTGACCGCATCGAAGTGGGCCAGCGAGGCCTCGCCCAGGAAGTCCATCAGCTTGGGCGCGGCTTCGATCAGCGACTGCATCGCCGGGTTCTTGCTGTCCAGGATGCGCAGCGGATTGCTGTGCAGGCGGCGCTTCGCGTCCTCGTCCAGCACGTCGGCGTGCTGCTCGAAGTAGCGCACCAGCGCCTCGCGGTGGGCGCGGCGCTCGTCGGCCTGCCCGAGGCTGTTGAGTTCCAGGCGCACGTCGCGGCCTTCGACCAGGCCCAGCTCGCGCCACAGGGCCCGCGCCACCAGGATCATCTCGGCATCCACGTCCGGCCCGGCGAAGCCGAGCGCCTCGACATCGAGCTGGTGGAACTGGCGGTAGCGGCCCTTCTGCGGCCGCTCGTGCCGGAACATGGGACCCAGCGTCCAGATGCGCAGCGGCCCGTTGTACAGCGCGTTGTGCTCGATCATGGCGCGCACGATGCCCGCCGTCGCTTCCGGCCGCAGCGTGAGCCGGTCGCCGTTCATGGCGTCCACGAAGGAGTACATCTCCTTCTCGACGATGTCGGTCACTTCGCCGAGTCCGCGGACGAACAGCGCCGTGGGCTCGACGATCGGGGTCAGGATGTACTGGTAGCCGTAGCGCGCCAGCACGGTGCGCACCTGCGTCTCGAACCACTGCCACAGGGCGGAATCGGGCAGCTTCTCCGTGCGCGGCACGGCGGCCGGCAGGATGTCGTTCATGCCTTTGACGGCACTCAGTTTCTCAGCCATGTTCTTGGAATGACGAATGACTTCGCGCTACGCGCTCAATGACGAATGACGAAATGACACCGGGTCATTCGTCATGCAGGGCCGCAACGCGGCCCGCGTCATCCGTCATCGCGCCGTAGCGCTTCTCGATGTAGTTTTCGACGATGGCGTGGAACTCGTTCGCGATGTTCTCGCCGCGCAGGGTCAGGGCCTTCTGGCCGTCGATGAAGACCGGTGCCGCCGGCGCCTCGCCGGTGCCGGGCAGGCTGATGCCGATGTCGGCGTGCTTGCTCTCGCCGGGGCCGTTGACGATGCAGCCCATCACGGCCACCTTCATCTTCTCGACGCCCGGGTACTTCTTGCGCCAGACCGGCATCTGCGCGCGCAGGTAATCGTCGATCTGCTTGGCCAGTTCCTGGAAGGTGGTGCTGGTGGTGCGGCCGCAGCCCGGGCAGGCCGTCACGCTCGGCACGAAGCTGCGCAGGCCCAGCGACTGCAGGATCTCGGAGGCGATCACCACCTCCTGCGTGCGCGCCTCGCCGGGCTGCGGGGTCAGGGACACGCGAATCGTGTCGCCGATGCCCTCCTGCAGCAGGATGCCCATGGCGATGGCCGAGGCGACCGTGCCCTTGGTGCCCATGCCCGCTTCTGTCAGGCCCAGGTGCAGCGGGTAGTCGCAGCGGCGCGCGAGTTCGCGGTACACCGCGACCAGGTCCTGCACGCCACTGACCTTGCAGGACAGCAGCACCTGTTCGTGGCGCATGCCCAGTTCCTCGGCCAGCTTCGCCGATTCGATCGCCGAGGTGATGAGCGCCTCGTACATCACCTGCCGGGCCTCCCACGGCTGGGCGCGCGCCGCGTTCTGGTCCATCAGCTGCGCCAGCAATTCCTGGTCGAGGCTGCCCCAGTTGACGCCGATGCGCACCGGCTTGTCCCACTTCAGGGCCGCCTCGATCATCTGGGCGAACTGGCGGTCCTTCTTGTCGCCCTTGCCCACGTTGCCGGGGTTGATGCGGTACTTGGACAGGGCCTCGGCGCAGGCCGGGAACTCCGTCAGCAGGCGATGGCCGTTGTAGTGGAAGTCACCCACCAGCGGCACCGCGATGCCCATGCGATCGAGCTGCTCGCGGATGTAGGGGACCTGCTGCGCGGCTTCGGGCGTGTTGACCGTGATGCGCACCAGCTCGCTGCCGGCCAGCGCCAGTTCCTTCACCTGGATCGCCGTGCCGATGGCGTCGACGGTGTCGGTGTTGGTCATGGACTGCACGCGCACCGGCGCGTCGCCGCCCACCGTGACCACGTTCGCGCCCCAGGCGACGCGCGCCTGGGCGGAACGGCGCGCTTTCGGCGCCGCGGGCGGGATCGGCAGGCAGGCTTGCGGATTCATCACTTCACTTCGAAACGGGCCACGTTGTCGCGCGACACCGGGGCCAGGTTGTAGGGCTTGCCCCGCACCTGCACCTCGGTGTTCTCGGCGCTGCCGACGGTGACCGTGAGCGGGAGCGCGCCGTTGACGCCGGCGCTTTCGCCAGGCTCCATCAGCTTGCGCAGCACGGTGGTGCCGGTGGCATCCGTCACCTGCACCCACGAGGGGCCGCGGGTGCGGAACACGACGACGCCGCGGGCGCCGGGGGCGCCGGAGGCAGCCGTGGCGGCTGCGGATGCCGCAGGCTGGGCAGCCGCAGCCGGTTGCGGGGCCGCGGCCGCAGGGGCCATGGAGGTGCTCGTGGAGGCGCGCAGTTGCGGGTTGCCCGCCTGCACTTCGCCGGGGCCGGTGGTGCGGGGCACCGCGTTCGCGTCCGGAGCCGGCGTCACCGCCGCGGCCGTGGGCGCAGGGCCCGGGGCAGGAGCTGGCATGGCCGCGGGCAAGGCCGCCGAGGCGGCGTTCCCCGGCATCGGCGCCGCGCTGCCTTCCGGCGCAGCCTCCGGCAGCGTCACGGCCGCGCCGGGGGGCGGCATGACGGGATCGGGCTGGCGACTGGCTTGCGCCACGGTCTCGATGCCGCGCTGCACCAGGGGCAGGAACACCAGGACCAGCGCGCCAAGCAGCAGCGCCGCGACCGTCAGCACCACCGGGCGGCCGAGCTGGTCCAGCAGGCCAGGCGCGGGACCGTCGTTGGGCGAGCGGAAAGGGGCGTTGATGCGCTCGTTGTCCTGCATCAGGCGCGGCTGGCCCGTCTGGGGCAGGCGCTGCAGCACCGGCTGGGGATCGAGCTTGAGCGTGCGGCAGACGCTGGAGGCCAGGCCGCGCACGAACACGGCGTCGGGCAGCAGGTCGTAGCGGTCGTTCTCCAGCGCATCCAGCTTGGCCGGGGGCACCTTCAGGTTCGCGGCCAGCGTATCGAGGTGCAGGCCCGCGGCCTCGCGCGCTTCGCGCAACAACTTGCCTGCGGTCACGCCGTCCACGGGCGTGGCGTTCTCACTCATCGAACGCCCTCCGGTCCAGGGACTGGCGTTCGCGGGACTGCGGGTA
The DNA here is from genome assembly GCA_036263715.1 of Ramlibacter sp. GTDB lineage: Bacteria > Pseudomonadota > Gammaproteobacteria > Burkholderiales > Burkholderiaceae_C > Ramlibacter. The sequence continues at coordinate 24,143 of DATAGN010000578.1, read as the reverse complement.
GCGCTTGCGCAGCTGTTCGCTCAGCTGGTTCATCGCCTCGGGATCGTTCATGCGGTTCTCGACCTTGATGCCCAGCCACAGCGTCTCGGCGTTCGCCAGCTCGCTGTTGTTCAGGCGGCGGATGTAGAACTGCGCGCGCTGGTAGTCACCCTTGGTGTACAGGATGCGCGCCAGGTTGTAGCCGGTGACGGGATTGCCGGCATCGAGTTCGTAGCTGCGCGACAGGCTGCGTTCGGCCTCCTCGCGCAGGCCGGCCCGCGCCTGGCACACGCCCTGCGCCATCAGCGTCTTCGAACGCCCCGGGTACATGGGGTTCGCCATGGCCAGGTCGAAGTTGCGGAAGGACTCGGGATAGCGGCCGGCCATGCACTGCAGCCAGCCGTAGTTGTGCGCCACGCTGGCATCGCGCGGATTGAGCTGCAGCGCGCGGCGGAAGCTGTCCTCGGCCTGGCGGTTGTCGCCCAGGCGCATGAAGATCAGGCCACGCAGGTTGTAGGCATCGGGGAAGGTGGGGTCGGCGGCGATCGCCTGCTTCAGTTCGTCGAGCGCGATCTCGGTCTTGCCTTCCTCGTAGTACCCCGAGGCGAGCTCGACCCGGATGCGCGCACGGCGGCGGTTTTCCGATTCGTCGGAAGGCGTCGCCACCTCCACCTGCTGCTGGTCCTGCGTGGCGGCACAACCCGCCAGCAGCGTGAGCATTCCCGCCGCGCATGCGGCGGCCGCCAGCGTGGCGATCCGCGAGCGGCCGTGCGCCGCCATGGACTTCGTCATGATCCCCTATGCCTCCTTCGTCGTGTCCGCGGGGACCGGCACGAGCATCACCGTGCGCTGCTGCGCGATGCGCCGGTCCACCCGGGTGCGGTCCTTGACGTCGCCGGCCAGCTGCCCGCAGGCGGCATCGATGTCGTCGCCGCGCGTCTTGCGCACCGTCGTGACGATACCAGCATCACTCAGGATTTTCGCGAATGCCTGCACCCGCTGTTGCGGCGAACGCACCAGGCCGGAGGCGGGGAAAGGATTGAAGGGGATCAGATTGAGCTTGCAGGACACGCCCGTGCCGCGGTGCGTCTGCAGCGCGCGCGCCAGTTCGCGCGCCTGCTCGGGCGCGTCGTTCACGCCATCGAGCATGCAGTACTCGAAGGTGATGAAGTCGCGCGGCGCGTGTTCCAGGTAGCGGTTGCAGGCGTCGAGCAGTTCCGCGATCGGGTACTTGCGATTGAGCGGCACCAGCTTGTCGCGCAGTTCGTCGGTCGGCGCGTGCAGGGAAACGGCCAGCGCCACCGGGCAGTCCTCGCCCAGGCGGTCGATCATGGGCACGACGCCCGAGGTCGACACCGTCACGCGCCGGCGCGACAGGCCGTAGCCGTGGTCGTCCAGCATCACGCGCAATGCGGGCACGAGCGCGGAATAGTTCTGCAGCGGCTCGCCCATGCCCATCATCACGACGTTGGAGATGACGCGGTCGCCGCCGGTGGCCAGGTGCTTGCGCAGGAAATGCTCGGCGAACCAGAGCTGCGCCAGGATCTCGCCGGTGGAGAGGTTGCGCGAGAAGCCCTGGTGCCCGGTGGAGCAGAAGCGGCAGCCGACGGCGCAACCCGCCTGCGAGGAGATGCAGAGCGTGCCGCGGTCGAGAACTGACGGCCCCCGCCCACCTGCGGAGGGCGCCCCCCGAGGGGGCGGTACGTCGCCTTGGGGCGGCCCGGCGTCGCCGTACTCGGGAATGAACACGGACTCGACGGCGTTGCCGTCGCCCACGTCGAACAGCCACTTGATCGTACCGTCGGCGGAGATGTGCTGGGTGAGGACCGGCAGCCCCTCGATGCGGGCACTGCCTTCGAGCTTTTCGCGCAGCGACTTGGCGAGGTCGGTCATCTCGCCGAACTCGCTGGCGCCCTTCTGGTGGATCCAGCGGAACAGCTGGGTCGCGCGGAACTTCTTTTCTCCGAGCGACGCACAGAACGCGGCCAGACCCTCGAGGTCGTAATCGAGCAGGTTGGCCGTCATTCCATGTTTACCGCGAGTAGATGTTCATGGCCGGGAAGAAGAAGGCGACTTCGTTCTTCGCGGTCTCGGCGGCGTCGGAGCCGTGCACCGCGTTCGCATCGATGCTGTCGGCGAAGTCGGCGCGGATGGTGCCGGGCGCGGCCTTCTTGGGGTCGGTGGCGCCCATCAGGTCGCGGTTCTTCAGGATGGCGCCTTCGCCTTCGAGCACCTGGATCATCACCGGGCCGGAGATCATGAACTCCACGAGGTCCTTGAAGAAGGGACGCTCCTTGTGCACGGAATAGAACTGCTCGGCCTCCTGGCGGGACAGGTGCGCCATGCGGGCAGCGATGACCTTCAGGCCGGCGGCTTCGAAGCGGGCGTAGATCTGGCCGATGACGTTCTTGGCCACGGCGTCCGGCTTGATGATGGAGAGGGTGCGTTCGATAGCCATGCTGGTTTCCTGAGCTTGATGTTTTAGGGTTTTGCCGGAGACAAAAAGTTCGGCAAAGCCCGTGATTTTAGCCTTGGGGCGCCAACCCCGCTCGCGGGAGGTTGTGCCTGGCACCTCAAGCTCCCTCTCCCGCCTGCGGGAGAGAGTGGGGGTGAGGGTCGGGATGCGCCACTACCCTCACCCCTGCCCTCTCCCGCCGGGCGGGAGAGGGAGAAAGACGGAATTCAGCCGCGCCCGCGGCCCCCGCCGCCGCCACCGCCGCCCCCGCGCCGCGGGCCGCCACGGCCGCCGCCGGGCATGCCGCCCTGGCCGCCCCCGCGGCGCTGGCGATTGAAGCTGTCGGCGCCGATGTAGCCCAGCGACGTCTTCATCGGATCCGGCTGGCCGCCACCGCCGCCGCCCTGCCCGCCGCCGCCACCACCGCCACCGCCACCACCGCCGCCGGACCTGCGCCGGCCCTGCCCCGGGCCCTGGCCTTGCCCCTGGCGGTTGGTCATCAGCGGGTCGGGCTGGCGCGCCGGACCGCCCTGCGGCCGGGGGCCGTCGCCGCGGCGCGGGCCATCGCGTCGCTTGTCGCGGTTGTTGCCCTTGCGCTCACCGCCGCGCTCGCCGCGGCCCTGTTCCGGCCGCGCCAGGCCCGGCAACCCGGCGGCCTGCGTCAACGCACCGATGTCGCGCTCGTCCAGTTCCATGAACGCCCCGCGCTTCAGGCCGCGCGGCAGCACCATGGCACCGTAGCGGATGCGGATGAGGCGGCTCACAGCATGGCCGACGGCCTCGAACAGGCGCCGCACCTCGCGGTTGCGTCCTTCGTTGATGGTCACCCGGTACCAGACGTTGGAGCCCTCGCCGCCGCCCTCGTCGATGCTGCCGAAGCTGGCCCGGCCGTCGTCGAGATCCACGCCATCCAGCAGTTTCTGGCGTTCCTCGGTCGAAAGCGCGCCCAGCACGCGCACGGCGTACTCGCGCTCGAGGCCGAAGCGCGGATGCATGAGCCGGTTGGCCAGTTCGCCCGAACTCGTGAACAGCAGCAGGCCCTCGGTGTTCAGGTCGAGCCGGCCGACCGACTGCCACTTGCCCTGCTGCAGCTTGGGGAGCTTCCGGAACACGGTCGGGCGGTTCTGCGGGTCGTCGTGCGTGACCACCTCGCCCACGGGCTTGTGGTACGCAATGACGCGCGGCGGGGGCGGCGCGATGCGGACCTTGATCGGCTTGCCGTTGACCTTGATCGAGTCACCGTACTGGATGCGCTGGCCGATGTGGGCGGGCTCGTTGTTGACCGAGATCCGCCCTTCCATGATCAGCTGTTCCATTTCGAGGCGCGAGCCCAGGCCGGCTTGCGCCAGCACCTTGTGCAGCTTGGGCGTCTCCGGCTGCGGCGCCAGCACGCGCTTGAGCGGCGCGGCCTCGATCTCCTCGGCGTCGAAGCGCCCGGTGATGACGTCCTCGAAGCGCACCGGCTCCGCCGGCGGCGCGCTGGCTGCAGCGGCGCGGGACTGCCGGTTCTGTTCCGACTCGGCCTCCTCCTCCGCCTCCTCCGCCTCCATTTCGTCGAGCTCGTCCTCGCCCTCGTCGTCCTGGGGCTGCGGCGCCTGCACCTGCGCGGGGACGCTCGCCTGAGCCTCGGGTTCGCGCTTGCCGGCCTCCTCGGGACTGTCGTCGTCGGAGGGCGTACGCGCCATGGCGTCGGTGGAGTCGTTCATGGATTGAGGTTTTCCGCGTTCTCGTTCGGGGCGGCGTCGCTGGCGTGCGGCAGGGTGGGCTCGTTGGCGGCTTCGTCGATCGCCAGCTCCGGCTGCGGCGGCAGGGCTTCGGCGAAGGCTTCCAGCGCGCCTTGCTGCGTGGGACTTTGCAGTTCGGGCAGCTGGTCAAGGGAGGCCAGGCCCAGGTCGTCGAGGAACTGGCGCGTCGTGGCGTACAGCGCAGGGCGGCCGGCCGCCTCGCGGTGGCCGATCACCTCGATCCAGCCCCGGTCTTCCAGCTGCTTGAGGATCTGCGTGTTGATCGTGACCCCGCGGATGTCTTCCATGTCGCCGCGCGTCACGGGCTGGCGGTAGGCGATGATGGCCAGCGTCTCCAGCGCCGCGCGGCTGTAGCGCGGCGGCTTTTCGGGGTGCAGGCGATCCAGGTATTCGCGCATCTCCGGGCGGCTCTGGAAGCGCCAGCCGCTGGCGACGCACACGAGCTCCACCCCCTTTTGCGCCCACTCGAACTGCAGCTCCCCCAGGAGCTCCTTGACCGTGTCGGCCCCGAGTTCGTCGTTGAACAGGACACGCAGCTCACGCACCTGCAGCGGCTGCTGCGTGCAGATCAGCGCGGTTTCGAGGACGCGCTTGGCATCCGCCGTATTCATCGTGTCTTGGTGTCGGAAGGTGTGCGCGGTGCGCTACGCGGGGCCCGGGCCGGAACCGCCGTGGCTGGCGGCCGGAGGCTGGCTCGTGGGCCATTCGGATTCATTGTAACGCAGCCCCCACGCTGCCCATCCGGCGCGCAGGTCGGCGGGCACCGGCGCGTGGAAGACGTGGGACACGCCCGTGACAGGATGCGCAAACGCCAGGCGCCAGGCATGCAGCGCCTGGCGTTCCAACCCGCCCATCGGCGCGCCGCCATACAGCGCATCGCTCACCAGCGGATGGCCGATGTGCGCCGCATGCACCCGGATCTGGTGCGTGCGCCCGGTCTCCAGCGTGCACAGCAGCGCGCAGCCGGCGTCGCTGGAGTCCAGGTGCTGGAACACCGTCGCGGCCGGCTTGCCGGGATGCCGCTGCAGGTCCACCACCGCCATGCGCAGGCGGTTGCGCGGATCGCGGCCGATGCCGGCGTCCACGCGCCGGCGCGGCTCGCCCTGCCAGGCGCGGTGCGCCAGGGCGAGGTACTGGCGCGAAACTTCGCGTGCGGCGATCAGGGCCACCAGCCGGTCCATGGCCGTGCGGGTGCGCGCGACCACCATCAGGCCGCTCGTGTCCTTGTCCAGGCGATGCACGATGCCGGCGCGCGGCAGCGTGCGGGCCCCCGGGTCGCGCGCGAGCAAGGCGTTGAGCAGCGTGCCGCTCCAGTTGCCCGGCGCCGGGTGGACGACCAGGCCCGCGGGCTTGTCGATCACCAGCAGGTGCTCGTCCTCGTGGACCACCGCCAGCGGGATGTCCTCCGGCAGGAAGGCCTGGCTTTGCGGCGTGGGCCGCAGCTCCACCTGGCCAGCCTCGCCCGCCTTGACGCGCTGCGAAGGCCTGGTCGCTTCCGTTCCGGACAGCCGCACGGCGCCGCCCTCGATCAACTGCTGCAGGTAGCTGCGCGAGAACTCTGGCACCAGCTGCGCGAGGGCCCGGTCGAGCCGCTGCCCGTGCAGCGAGGCAGCGACGGTGAAGGTGCGGGTCTCCGCTTCGGCGCCGCCTTCGTCGAGAAGGTCTTCGGTGGCGGGTTGGGACGGGTCGGTCGATATAATGGCTCGGCCCTTCTAGTCGAGAGAGTTGCGCTTGTTCGTTCGAAACAAATTATCGGTGGTCCCCGTCCTCCTGGCCGCCCTCCTTGCGGGTTGCGGCACTTTCAAGGACGAGGACAAGACCACCACCTGGAGTCCCAATCGCATCCATGCGGAAGCCAAGGACGAAATGAGCGCGGGCGCCTACGACAAGGCGATCCCCCTGCTGGAGAAGCTCGAAGGCCGTGCCGCGGGCACGCCCCTCGCGCAGCAGGCGCAGCTGGATCGTGCCTATGCCCACTACAAGGCCAACGACCAGGCGCAGGCGCTCGCCACCATCGACCGCTTCATCAAGCTGCACCCGGCGAGCCCGGCGCTCGATTACGCGCTGTACCTCAAGGGCATCGTCAACTTCAACGACAACCTGGGCATGTTCTCCTTCCTCACGAAGCAGGACCTGTCCGAGCGGGACCAGAAGGCGGCCAAGGAATCCTTCGAGGCCTTCCGCGAGCTGAGCACGCGCTTCCCGGACTCGCGCTACACGCCGGATGCCAAGGCGCGCATGACGTACATCGTCAACTCGCTGGCGCAGTACGAAGTGCACGTGGCGCGCTACTACTACAACCGCGGCGCCTACGTGGCCGCGATCAACCGCGCCCAGTCGGCGGTGGCGGACTACCGGGACGTGCCGGCGCTGGAAGAGGCGCTGTTCATCCTGATGCGCTCCTACGACGCGCTCGGCATGGCGCAGTTGCGCGACGACACGCGGCGGGTGATGGAGAAAAGCTATCCGCGCAGCCATTACCTGAGCGGCGCGCCCAAGCCCGGGGAGCGGCCGTGGTGGCGGTTCTGGTGATGGGGTGACAAGAGGGCCGCGCAAGCGGCCTTCTTGTTTGGCTTCGTAGGCCCGGGTGAGCGCGCAGCCGAACCCCGGTGGAAAGCGCGGCAGCCATCACCGGGGTTCGGCTGTCGCGCTCACCCCGGCCTACGGAGAAGCCAGCCGCTCCACCGCCTCCTCGAACTCCGCTTCCGTGTTCAAGCGCCGCATCGGCGGCAAGGCCGCCAGGAGCCGGCGGCCATACCCCATCTGCACCAGCCGCGTATCGCACACCACCAGCAGGCCCTGGTCGGTTTCGCGGCGGATCAGGCGCCCTGCCCCCTGCTTCAGGGCGACGGCCGCTTCCGGCACGAAGTAATCGTTGAACGGGCTGCGCCCCTGCGCTTCCAGGCGCTGCCCGCGCGCCTCCACCAGCGGATCGCCCGGCGGCGGGAAGGGCAGCTTGTCGATGATCACCAGCTGCAGCGCGTCGCCCGGCACGTCCACGCCCTCCCAGAAGGACGCCGACGCCACCAGGATGCAACCGGCGCGGCCCTGCGATGCGCCCTCGCGGAAGCGCTCGATCAGCCGCCGCTTGGGCCACTGCCCCTGCACCAGCACCTCGAGCTCGCCCGAGCCGTTGAAGCGCGCCTGCAGCTGTTCGCCGATCGCCCGCAGCGCCCGCAGCGTCGTGGTCAGCACCATGGTGCGGCCGCCGATGCGCTGTGCGGCGCGAGCGGCCAGCGTGCCCACCGCCTGGCTGTGGCCGGGATCGTTGGGCCGCGGCAGGTTGCGCGGCACGTACACGGCCGCCTGCGAGGGGTAGTCGAAGGGGCTCGCCACGCGCAGCACGTCGGCCTCTGCCAGCCCGCAAGGTTCTGTGAACCAGGACAGCCGGGCGTCGTCCCCCAGCGTTGCGGAGGTGAAGATCCAGGCGGGCCGGCGCGCGTCCGGGTCGACGGCCTCGCCGGTTTTCAGCAGCTTGTGCTGCACCGCCTCGGCGATGTCCAGGGGCGATTCGACCAGGCGCAGGTGCGTCGACACGTCCACCCAGCGCACGGCGCCGGGCTCCGCCTCCTCGGTGAACGCGCGCACGCGCTGCGACAGCGTGCCAGCGCGCTCGTGCAGCCGCACGAAATCCGGCGCGATCTCGCTGACGGTCGCCAGACCTTCCGCCGCCTGCTCCAGCGCCGCGTCGACGGCAAGGAGCCCGTCGGTCCAGGTGGCTTCATGCACGCCTTCGGGCGCCTCGCCATTCCAGCGCAGGCGGCTGCCCGGTGCGCCGCGGCCGACCGCGAGGCGCAGGTCACGGGTGGAGCGCTCCAGGGTCGAGGCGAGCTGCTGCCAGTCGACCAGGCCGCGGGCGAACTGCAGGCCTGCCCCGAGCATGTCGCGCGTGAAGTCGAGGACCTGGCCGGTACTGAGCTGCCGCCCCAGGAACTGCACGCCCGTTTCGTTCAGCTGGTGCGCCTCGTCGAAGATCACGACGCGCACGGTGGGCAGCAGTTCGGCCATGCCCGACTCGCGCACCGCCAGGTCGGCGAAGAACAGGTGGTGGTTGATCACCACGACATCGGCGGCGAGCGCCTCGCGCCGTGCGTTGTTCACGTGGCAGTTGCGGAACTTGGGGCATTGCGAACCCAGGCAGTTCTCGCGGGTGGAGGTCACCAGCGGCAACACCGGTGAGCGTTCGTCCAGGCCCGGCATCTCGGCGAGGTCGCCGGTCTTCGTGCCCTGCGCCCATTCCTCGATCTTCGCGAGCGTGCGCAGCGCCGTGCGATCGGGCAGGCTCGCGTCGCGCCGCGCGAGTTCCAGGCGATGCGTGCACAGATAGGAGGCGCGCCCCTTCAGGAGCGCCATGCGCACCGGCAGCCCGAGTGCGTCGGCCAGCCGCGGCAGGTCGCGCGCGAACAGCTGGTCCTGCAGGGTCTTGGTGGCGGTGGAGAGCAGCACGCGTTCGCCGCTCAGGAGCGCCGGCACCAGGTACGAGAAGGTCTTGCCGACGCCGGTGCCGGCCTCGACCACCAGCGCCCCGCCGTGCGTGATGGTGCGCGCCACCGCGGCGGCCATCTCCGTCTGGCCACTGCGCGGGAGGAAGGCCTCGGCCGCGCGCGACAGGACGCCGCCCGGCACGAAGGCTTCGCGGGCGAGATCTTCCAGCGCCTGCGCCGGGGGAGCGGGCCAGGCGCCAGCGTCCATCGCGCCGGGCTCCTCGTGGTGCCCAGGCGACGCGAGTGCCGAATCCGTCATCAGGCCGGTTCCTTGGGGTCGAGCACGAGCTCGAGCCGGGCGATCTGGTCGCGTAAAGCAAGCCGCCGCTTCTTCAGGCGGCGCATCATCAGTTCGTCCACGGGACTCTGCTGCGACGTGCGGTCGATCAGCGCGTTCAGGTCGGCGTGCTCCATGCGCAGCTCGATCAGGCGCCTTTCGGGGGAATGCAGGTTCTGGTCCACGGTGAAAGCGGGGGGCGCCCCGATGAATCCGGGATCTTACGTCTTTCACAGGCAATAATCGAGGCAACGCGCACCGGCGCAGCAGACCCACTTCATGAGCAGCACCAGCAGCAAGGGCTACCGGCTCACGGCAGCCACCGGCATCCACAAGGGTGACCGCGAGTACCAGCAGGACCAGATCGCACTGGTGTCGCACCCGCGCGTGAACGGTTGCGTCCTGGGGGTGGTGGCGGACGGCATGGGCGGCCGCAGCGGCGGCCGCAAGGCGTCCGACCAGGTGATGATGACGTGCAAGCAGCTGTTCGAGCGTTACTCGCCGGACCACGACGACGCCCCGGCGATCCTGCGGCAGATGGTGCAGGAGTCGCACCTGGTCATCAAGCTGACCGCCATCTCGGCGGAGCAGGAACCCCACAGCACGATCTGCGCCTTCATCATCAACCCCGACGGCGAATGCCACTGGGTGCATGCGGGCGACTCGCGCATCTACCACTTCCACAGCAACAAGCTCGTCAAGCGCACGATGGACCATTCCTACGTGCAGACGCTGGTGGATCGCGGCGAGCTGACGGAAGAAGAAGCCAACGTGCATCCGCAGTCGAACATCCTCATGGGCTGCCTGGGGGCCGAGGAAGACCCGCCTTCCGAACTGCACACCATCCCGCAACTGCGCCCCGGCGACACGCTGATGGCGTGCAGCGACGGCGTGTGGCACTACTTCAGCTCGGACGAGCTCGGCTCCGTGCTGTCTTCGCTGTCGCCGCGCGAGGCCAGCGAGTTCCTGATCGAGAAGGCGCGCTCCCGCGCCCATGGCGGCGGCGACAACCTGTCGCTGGTGATCGTGAAGCTGGAGCCGCTGGGCTGATCGCTCACCGGGGTTCGCCTGCGGGCTCACCCCGGCCTACCGGCAGCCCGTAGGCCGGCGGTGAGCGCGCGAAGCGCCGAACCCCGGTGATCGCTAGTTCGGCACCGGCAGCGCCGAAGCTGGCGGCTTGGCGCGCTTGGCAATCCGCGCCTGCACTTCCGCCTTGTGCTGCGCCGCCTGGCGCAGGCGCTCTTCGTAGGCAGCGCGGTTCTTGGCGGCTTCCTCCGGGGTCACCGACGGTCCCTTCGGGGGCTCGGGCGCCCGTGGGCTGCCTTGCGGCCCCTGGTGGCCCTCGGCAATCCTCGGAGCACGCGGGCCCTTCTTCGCCCGCTCGGCGTCGTCCTCGGCCCGCTGCGCCTTCTTCTCCGCGGCACGGGCCTCGCGCTCCTTCTGCTCCTCGAGCGCGCGCAGGCGCTTGTCCTCGGCCTCCTTGCGGCGCTCGGGCGAATTGCGTTCGTCGATCTCGCGCTGCGCTTGCGCCGCGCGCTGCTTGCGCTCGGCCTCGTTCAACACCCGCTCCTGCCGGCGCAGTTCCGAGACGACCGCGTTGTGCTCGCGCGTGGCCTTGTTGACGCAGTCCGTCACGGCGAATTTCGCGTTGCAGGCCCGCTTGGCCTCGGCGAACTTGTCGTCCGCGGCCTTGCGCTCCGCACCGATGCGCGCGCGCTCCACCGAATCGTCGGCCACCTGTGCCCACGCGGGCGCGACGGCGGCGAGCGCAAGCAGGACGACGGTGAGGTGCTTCATGTCAGGCGGGTGTCGACGGTGCGGTGTTCGAGGGCGAGGAACTCCGCGGACTGCATCTCGTTCAGGCGCGAGACGGTGCGCGGGAATTCGTGCGCCAGCGGCCCTTCGGTGTACAGCTGCTCCGGCGGGACCTCGGCGGACAGGATCAGTTTGACACGGCGATCGTAAAGAACGTCCACCAGCCAGGTAAATCTTCGTGCCTCCGAGGCGTTGCGCGCGGACATCCGCGGCACGTCGCTGAGCAGCACCGTGTGGAACTGCGTCGCGATCTCCAGGTAGTCGTTCTGCGAACGCGGGCCGCCGCACAGCGTCCGGAAGTCGAACCAGACCACGCCGCCCGCCTTGCGCCGCGCGTGGATCTCGCGGTGCTCGATGTGCAGCACCGCGTCCTCGTCCTGCTTTTCCGCCAGGCGCGAGAAGGCGTCGTTCATCTCGGCGTCCGCCTGCGCGCCGAGCGGCGCGTGATAGAGCCGGACCTGCTCCATCGTGCGGCGGCGGTAGTCCACGCCGTTGTCGACGCTGATCACTTCGAGCTTGTCGTTCAGGAGGTCGATGGCCGGCAGCAGGCGGTCGCGGTGCAGGCCGTTGGGATAGAGGTCGTCGGGGCGGAAGTTGGAGGTGGTGACGAAGCCGACGCCGTTGTCGAACAGAGCATCCAGCAGCCGGTGCAGGATCATCGCGTCGGTAATGTCGGCGACGTGGAATTCGTCGAAGCAGATGAGGCGGTAGCGCCTGGCGATGTTCCTGCCGAGCACGTCCAGCGGGTTCACCGTGCCTTGCAGCTCGGCCAGTTCGCGGTGCACCTCGCGCATGAATTCGTGGAAATGCAGGCGCGTCTTGCGCACCACCGGCACGGCCTGGAAGAAGCAGTCCATCAGGAAGCTCTTGCCGCGCCCGACGCCGCCGTACATGTAGACGCCGCGCGGGATGGCCGGCCGGTTCACCAGCTTCTTGATGAAGCCGTTGCGCTGTTCCTTGTAGCGCGACCACTCGGTGGCGCAGCGCTCGAGCGACTCGACGGCACGCAGCTGCGCCGGGTCGCTGGCGTAGCCGCGGGCCTGGAGTTCGGCTTCGTAGACGGAACGGACGCTCATGAACGACCAACAACCGGACGCAGAGGACGCAGAGGATCCGCAGAAAACGCAGAAAAAACCATATGGACTTCTTTTGCGTCCTCTGCGTAACCTTCGCGTCCTCTGCGTCCGGTTGTTGGATTTAGAAGTTGAGCGTCCGCTTGTCGACGGCGAGCGCCGCTTCCTTCGTCGCCTCGGACAGCGACGGATGCGCGTGGCAGATGCGGGCGATGTCTTCGCTCGAGGCCTTGAACTCCATCGCCACCACGGCTTCGGAGATCAGCTCGCTGGCCATCGGGCCCACGATGTGCACGCCCAGGATCTCGTCGGTCGTGGCGTCGGCCAGGAACTTCACCATGCCCGTCGTGTCGCCCAGCGCCCGCGCGCGGCCGTTCGCCAGGAAGGGGAAGGTGCCCGCCTTGTACTGCACGCCGGCGGCCTTGAGCTGCTGCTCGTTGCGGCCCACCCAGGCGATCTCGGGGCTCGTGTAGATCACCCACGGGATCGTGTCGAAGTTCACGTGCCCATGCTGGCCGGCGATGCGCTCGGCCACCGCCACGCCCTCTTCTTCGGCCTTGTGCGCCAGCATCGGGCCGCGCACCACGTCACCGATCGCCCAGACGTTCGGCAGGTTCGTGCGGCACTGGTCGTCCACCGCGATGGAGCCGCGCTCGTCCAGCTTCAGGCCCACCGCTTCCGCGTTCAGGCCGTTCGTGTTCGGCACGCGGCCGATCGACACCACCAGCCTGTCGGCATCGATGGTGACCTGCTCGCCCTTGGCGGTCGTGTACGACACCGACACGCCCTCGCCCTGCGGCTTGATCTCGCCGACCTTCACGCCCAGCTCGATCTTCAGCCCCTGCTTCGTGAACGCCTTGTGCGCTTCCTTCGCGATCTGCTCGTCGACGCCGCCCAGGAACGCGGGCAGCGCTTCCAGCACGGTGACCTCGGCGCCGACGCGGCGCCACACGGAGCCCATCTCCAGGCCGATCACGCCCGAGCCGATCAGCACCAGCTTCTTCGGCACCGCCGGAATGCGCAGCGCGCCGTCGTTGGAGAGGATCTTCTCCTCGTCGAACGGAGCGCCCGGCAGCGCGCGCGGGTTGGATCCCGTCGCGACGATCACGTGCCTGGCCGTGATCGTTTCGTTCGCGGCGCCGGCGACCTGGATCTCGTAGCCGCCTTCGCCGCCCTTCACGAACGAGCCGCGGCCATGGAAGAAGCTGACCTTGTTCTTCTTGAACAGGTACAGGATGCCGTCGTTGTTCTGCTTCACGACGGCATCCTTGCGCGCGAGCATCTTCGGGATGTCGATCGCCAGGTTGGACATCGTGATGCCGTGGTCGCCGAAATGCCTGCCGGCTTCCTCGAAGTTCTCCGAGGACTGCAGCAGCGCCTTGGACGGGATGCAGCCCACGTTGGTGCAGGTGCCGCCCGGGGCCGGGCCGCCCTTGGCGTTCTTCCACTCGTCGATGCAGGCGGTGTTGAAACCGAGCTGCGCCGCGCGGATGGCGGCGATGTAGCCGCCGGGGCCGCCGCCGATGACGACCACGTCAAAGTTCTTTGCCATGGCTGCGTTCCTCAGATGTCGAAGAGCAGCCGCGCCGGATCTTCCAGCGCTTCCTTCATCGCCACCAGGCCCAGCACGGCCTCGCGGCCGTCGATGATGCGGTGGTCATAGGACATGGCCAGGTAGTTCATGGGACGCACCACGACCTGCCCGTTCTCCACCACCGCGCGGTCCTTGGTCGCGTGCACGCCGAGGATGGCCGACTGCGGCGGGTTGATGATCGGAGTGGACAGCATCGAGCCGAACACCCCGCCGTTGGAGATGGAGAAGGTGCCGCCCGTGAGCTCTTCCAGGCCCAGCTTGCCGTCGCGCGCCTTGGTGCCGTACTCGGCGATCTTCTTCTCGATGTCGGCAAAGGACATCTGGTCGGCGTTGCGCAGGATCGGCACCACCAGGCCGCGCGGCGAACCCACCGCGATGCCGATGTCGAAGTAGCCGTGGTAGACGATGTCGTTGCCGTCCACGGAGGCGTTGAGCACCGGGTACTTCTTGAGCGCGTGCACGGCGGCCTTCACGAAGAAGGACATGAAGCCGATCTTGACGCCGTGCTCCTTCTCGAACTTCTCCTGGAAGCGCTTGCGCATCTCCATCACGGGGGCCATGTTCACTTCGTTGAACGTGGTCAGGATGGCGTTGGTCGACTGCGATTGCAGCAGGCGTTCGGCCACGCGCGCACGCAGGCGCGACATGGGCACGCGCTGCTCGGGGCGGTCGCCCAGGTTCGGCTGGCCGACGGGCGCCGACACCGAGGGCAGCGCCGCCTTCGGCGCGGTGGACACGGGCACGGGTGCTGCTGCGGGCCTGGCGGCGCCGCCGCCGGACATGGCGCCGATCACGTCGCCCTTGGTCACGCGGCCGTCGCGGCCGGTGCCGGCCACGGAGCCGGCGGGCAGGTTGTTGTCCGCCATCATCTTCTGCGCGGCGGGCATGACGACGTCGGACTTGGAGCCGCCCGAAGCGGGCGCGGAGCTCGCCACGGCGCTGGGCGTCGCGGCGGCGGGCTTGGCTGCCGCGGGAGCGGCAGCAGGCGCGCCAGCAGCGGACGCCTTGCCTTCGCTGTCGATCTTCGCGATCACCTGGTCGGAGGTGACGGTGCCGCCGTCGGCCACCACGATCTCCGCCATCACGCCGGCACTGGGCGCGGGCACTTCGAGCACCACCTTGTCGGTCTCGATCTCGATCAGGATCTCGTCCTGCGCGATCGCCTCACCGGGCTTCTTCTTCCACTGCAGCAGGGTCGCTTCTGCAACCGATTCGGACAGTTGCGGGACCTTCACGTCGACGATAGCCATTTGTGTTCTTTCTAGTGTCTGGACGGGGCGCCGGCCCGAAGGCCGTCATTCCCGCGCACGCGGGAACCCAGGGCGCCCTGGATCCCCGCCTCCGCGGGGATGACGAGTCTTACTTCGAGAGGACGAAGCCCTTGAGCTTCGCGAAGGCCGCATCCACCAGCGCCTTCTGCTGCTCGGTGTGCAGGTGCGAGTAACCCACGGCGGGCGAGGCGGAGGCCGGGCGGCCGGCATAACCCAGCTTCTGGCCTTCGCTCATGTTCTCGTGGATGTTGTGCTGGATGAAGAACCAGGCGCCCTGGTTCTGCGGCTCGTCCTGGCACCACACGATGTCCGTCGCGCCCGGGTACTTCTTCAGCTCCGCGGCGAAGGCCTTGTGCGGGAAGGGATAGAGCTGCTCGACGCGCAGGATCGCCACGTCGTCCGTCCCCTTCTCCTCGCGCTTCTTGGCCAGGTCGTAGTAGACCTTGCCCGAGCACACGATGATGCGCTTGACCTTGTCGCCCTTGAGTTCCTTCTGGTCGGGGATGACGGTCTGGAACGCGCCCTTGGTGAACTCGGACAGCGGCGAAGTCGCGTCCTTGTTCCGCAGCAGCGACTTGGGCGTCATGATCACCAGCGGCTTGCGCAGCGAGCGGATCATCTGGCGGCGCAGCAGGTGGAAGATCTGCGATGCCGTGGTCGGCTGGCACACCTGGATGTTGGTGTCGGCCGACAGCTGCATGAAGCGCTCCAGGCGGGCGGAGCTGTGCTCCGGGCCCTGCCCCTCGTAGCCGTGCGGCAGCATCAGGGTGATGCCGTTGACGCGGCCCCACTTCACTTCACCCGAGGCGATGAACTGGTCGATGACGACCTGCGCGCCGTTGGCGAAGTCGCCGAACTGCGCTTCCCAGATCACCAGGGTGTTCGGGTCGTTGGACGCGTAGCCGTATTCGAAGCCCAGCACCGCCTCTTCGGACAGGATGGAGTCGATGCAGACGAAGGGCGCCTGGTTGTCGGCCACGTTCTGCAGCGGGATGTAGGTGCCGACGTCCCACTTCTCGCGGTTCTGGTCGTGCAGCACGGCGTGGCGGTGCACGAAGGTGCCGCGGCCCACGTCCTCGCCCGACAGGCGCACGGGGTAGCCGGAGGCCACCAGCGACGCATAGGCCATGTGCTCGCCCATGCCCCAGTCGACGTTGACGTCGCCGCGGCCCATGGCGGCGCGGTCCTCCAGCACTTTCTTCACCAGCGGGTGCACGGCGAAGTCCTGCGGCACCGTGGTGATGCGCTCGGCCAGGCGCTTCCACTCGGCCATCGGGATGGCGGTGTCGGCCGCGTCGGTCCACTTCTTGCCCAGGAAAGGCGCCCAGTCGACCGCGTACTTGCTCTTGAAGTTCGACAGCACCGGGTCGACCGTGTGCTTGCCCTGGTCCATGGCGGCGCGGTAGCCCTTGACCATGTCGTCGCCGAGCGACTCGCCCAGGCCCTGCGTGGCCAGCCTGTCGGCGTAAAGGCGGCGCGTGCCGGGGTGCGCCGCGATCTTCTTGTACATCAGCGGCTGGGTGAGCGCAGGGGTGTCCTGCTCGTTGTGGCCCAGCTTGCGGAAGCACACGATGTCGATCACGACATCCTTGTTGAATTCCATGCGGTACTCGAGCGCCAGCTGCGTCGCCAGCACCACGGCTTCGGGATCGTCGCCGTTCACGTGCAGCACCGGCGCCTCGATCATCTTGACGATGTCGGTGCAGTACAGCGTGGAGCGGGCGTCCCGCGGGTCCGAGGTGGTGAAGCCGATCTGGTTGTTGATGACGATGTGCACCGTGCCGCCCGTGTAGTAGCCACGGGTCTCGGCCAGCGCCAGCGTCTCCTGCACCACGCCCTGGCCGGCGATGGCGGCGTCGCCGTGCACCAGCACGGGCAGCACCTGCGCGCCGCGGGCGTCGCCGCGGCGGTCCATGCGCGCGCGGACGGACCCCTCGACCACCGGGTTCACGATCTCCAGGTGCGAGGGGTTGAACGCCAGCGACAGGTGCACCGGGCCGCCGGGGGTGGACACGTCGGAGCTGAAGCCCTGGTGGTACTTCACGTCACCGGCCGGCAGGTCTTCCGGCGCGGTGTGCTCGAACTCGGCGAACAGGTCCTTGGGCATCTTGCCCAGGGTGTTGACCAGCACGTTCAGGCGGCCGCGGTGGGCCATGCCGATCACGATCTCCTGCACGCCCTTGGCGCCGGCCTGCTGCACCAGTTCGTCCATGGAGGCGATGAAGCTCTCGCCGCCTTCCAGCGAGAAGCGCTTCTGGCCCACGTACTTGGTGTGCAGGAAGCGTTCGAGGCCCTCGGCAGCCGTCAGGCGGTCGAGGATGTGCTTCTTCTTGTCCGCGCCGAAATTCGGCTTGCTGCGGATGGATTCCAGCTTCTGCTGCCACCAGCGCTTGTGGCCCTGGTCGCTGATGTACATGAACTCGGCGCCGATGGTGCCGCAGTAGGTCTCGCGCAGCGCATTCATCAGCTCGCGCAGCGACATGCTCTGCTTGCCGAAGAAGGTGTTGCTGGTGTTGAACACCGCTTCCTGGTCGGCATCGCTGAAGCCGTAGAAGGAGGCTTCGAGCTCGGGGATGTTCTCGCGCTCGGTGCGCTTGAGCGGGTCGAGGTCGGCCCAGCGGCAGCCCACGTTGCGGTAGGCAGCGATCAGCTGCTGGACCGCAGTGCCCTTGCGGGCGAGTTCCTCGTCGCCGCCGGCGGCGACCACCACCCTGGTGCCGCCCTGCTTGGCGCGCTGCGCGAAAGCGTTGACGACCGGCAGGTGGGGCACGTCCTTGGCGTTCGTGCCGTCGACGGCGGGCACGTGCTGGAGCGCATCGAAGTAGTCGCGCCACATGTCGGGCACGCTGCCGGGATTGGCGAGGTAGTTCTCGTACATCTCCTCGACGTAGGGCGCGTTGCCCCCGAAAAGGTACGAGTTGCCGTTGAAGGCCGTGTAGACGGAGCTTTGGTCGCTCATCGTTCGCTACTTTCTGTCTCCCTGCAGGAGACATGAGCTGGTTGGAAAACCTCCCGCGACACGGCTGAACCGATTGGCGGATGCGACTGTGGGAGAGGGCCCTTGGTTGCGGGGTCGATTGTGCCACCGATCGAGGGTTACCACCAACGGCAGGGTTACAGCAGGTCCCGGATCTGCTGCAGGGCCGCCGGATCCTCGATGGTCGTCAGGTCGCCCGGATCGCGGCCCTCGCAAACCGCCTGGATCGCGCGGCGCAGCAGCTTGCCGCTGCGCGTCTTGGGCAGCACGGTCACGAAGCGCACGCGCGCCGGCCGCGCCACGGCGCCGAGCGTATCGTCGACCCGCTTCATCACCTCGCCTTCGAGCTTCAGCTTGGCCTGGTCGTCCACCAGCAGCGACGTGTCCTTCACCACCGCGAACGCCATCGCCACCTGGCCCTTGAGCGGATCGGCCACGCCCACGACCGCGACCTCGGCGATGTTGGGGTGCCCCGAAATGCTCTCCTCGATCTCCCGCGTGCCCAGGCGGTGGCCGGCGACGTTGATCACGTCGTCGGTGCGCCCCAGGATGTAGAAGTAGCCGTCCTCGTCGCGGATGCCCCAGTCGAAGGTGCTGTACACCTGCCGGCCGGGGACGGTGGACCAGTAGGTATGGACGTAGCGCTCGTCATCCTTCCAGACCGTCTGCATGAACCCGGGCGGCGTCGGCCCCTGGATCACCACCACGCCCTTCTGGTCGGGCCCGGTGAGTTCCTCGCCGGTGGACTCGTGCACCAGCCGCACGTCGTAGCCGTACATCGGAATGCCCGGGCTGCCGAACTTGCTGGACTTCTTCTCCACGCCGTTGGCGATGGTCAGGATCGGCCAGCCGCTCTCGGTCTGCCAGTAGTTGTCGATGATCGGCACGCCCAGGCCGTCGTTGATCCAGCGCGCGGTGGGCTCGTCCAACGGCTCGCCTGCCAGGAACAGCGCCTTGAGGCTGGAGAGGTCGTATTTCTTCAGGAAAGCCGGATCCTGCTTCTTCAGCACGCGCACCGCGGTGGGCGCGCTGAACATGGACGTCACCTTGTACTTCTCGACCAGGCTCCACCAGATGCCGGCGTCCGGCCGGATCGGCAGCCCCTCGTACAGGATCGTGGCCATGCCGGCGATCAGCGGGCCGTAGACGATGTAGCTGTGGCCCACCACCCAGCCGATGTCGCTGGTGGAGAAGTAGGTCTCGCCCGGCTCGCCCAGGAAGATGTGCTTCATGCTGGCGGCCAGCGCCACCGCATAGCCGCCGACGTCGCGCTGCACGCCCTTGGGGCGGCCGGTCGTGCCGCTCGTGTACAGGGTGTAGCTGATGTCGGTGGCATCCAGCCATTCGCAGGGGACCTGCGCGCGCATGTGGCGGTCCGCCAGCGTCGCCCAGTCGTGGTCGCGCCCGGCCACCTTCTCCATCGGCGCGAGCTTGCGGTCCACCAGCAGCACGGCATCGGGCTTGTGGCTGGAAATGCGGATCGCCTCGTCCAGCAGCGGCTTGTACGCCACGACCTTGCCGCCGCGCGAGCCGGCATCGGCGCTGACCACGACCTTGGGGGTGGCGTCCTCGATGCGCGAGGCCAGCGACACCGAAGCGAAGCCGCCGAACACCACGGCGTGGATGGCGCCAATCCGCGCGCAGGCCAGCATCGCGAAGGCCGCCTCCGGGATCATGGGCATGTACAGCAGCACGCGGTCGCCCTTGCCCACGCCCAGGGACTGCAGCACGGCGGCCATGCGCGACACCTCGTGGTGCAGCTCGCCGAAGGTGTAGACGCGCTCCTGGTCCGTCTCGGTCGAGACGTAGATCAGCGCCGGCTGGTCGGCGCGCTCGGCCAGGTGGCGATCGACCGCGTTGTGGCACAGGTTGGTCTTGCCGCCGGCGAACCAGCGGTAGAAGGGCGGCCTGCTCGCGTCGCAGATCGTCGCAGGCGGCGTTTGCCAGTCGATCAGCCTGGCCTGCTCGGCCCAAAAGGCATCACGCTCGTCCAGGGAGCGCCGGTGGAAGTCCGCGTAACCCATGCTCGTCTCCGTTGTGATGTCCTATTTGACGATGGCCAGCACATCCTTGAAGCGGGGATGACCCGCATCCCGCAGCCATTCGAAAGCCACCATTTCCGTGGTCACGAGCTCCGCGCCTGCGCCCGCGAGCCGGTCGAAGGCGGCGTCGCGATTGCGCTCGCTGCGCGAGCTGCAGGCGTCGGTGACCACCCAGACTTCCAGCTCCTCCTCCAGCAGGCCCAACGCCGTCTGCATCAGGCACACGTGCGCCTCGCAGCCGGCCAGCACGATGCTCTCGCGGCCCGGCGCCGGCGCCGGGGCGGCCTTCTGCAGGTGCTTGGGCAGGCTGCGGGCGTTGCCGCCCTGCTGCCGGGGCGCCGGCTTCAGCCGGGGCAGCAGCACCTCGCTGCCGTCGAAGGCCATCTTGGACAACACGCGCCCGGCCACCAGCGGCTGCAGCACCTCCACCGTGCCGCCGAGGCTTTCGGGGTTCTCCTCGGTGCACCACAGCGGCACCTGCAGCATCTGCGCGATCTTCGCCAGCCGCACGGCATTGGCGACGGCGAGCTCGCCCTCGTGGATGGCGGGCATCAGGCGGGCCTGGTAATCGACGAGCACCAGTTGGGATTCTTCGGCTTCGAGCAGCATGGGGGTTCCTTGTGCGCCCGATTATTCACGCGTGCCGGTCTCACCGACCCGGACGCCGATCGAACCTGCGACCCTCGGCCGCCGACGACGCGTAGGGAACATGCTTAAGAGGAGCGTACCCAGCCCGACGGTAAACTCGTCGGAGCACCCCATGTCCAGCCGCGCAGTCCCCGATTCCCGCCCCATCCGGCTGCTGTGCGTCGAGGACAACCCGGACGACGTCGAGCTGATGGGCATCGCGCTCGACCGCGCCGACCCCGTGCGGCGCTACGAGCTGCACCGGGTGGACAACGCCGCCAGCTTCGTGGCGGCGCTGCAAGGCGACTGGGACGTGATCCTGTGCGACTTCAACCTGCCCCGCTTCTCGCCCTACGCGGCGCTCCAGATCCTCGTCACCCGGCGCAGCAACCTGCCGCTGATCGTGCTGACGCGCGCGATCGGCGAGGAGGCGGCGGTGCACGTGCTGCGTTGCGGCGCCAAGGATTACCTGACCAAGGACAAGCTGGGCACGCTGCCGCAGATCATCGGCCGGGTGCTCGAGGAGCGGCGGCGGGCGCAGGAAAAGGAAAAGCTCGACGCCGAACTGCAATCGGCCTACGCTCGCCTGAAGGAGCTGTCCGCGCGCTTCGTGCTGGCGCAGGAGCGGGAACGCTCGCACATCTCGCGCGAGCTGCACGACCAGCTGGGCCAGACGCTGACGGCGGTGGTCATCCACCTGCATGCGGCGCAGCGCACGCCGGATCCCCAAGTGCAGCGCAAGCACAACGGGACCGCCGCGGAACTGGCCAACGGCGCGCTGCAGCAGCTCAAGACACTGTCGTTCTCCTTGCGCCCGGCACAGCTGGACCTGCTGGGGCTGGTACCGGCGGTTCAGTCGGCGATGTCGCGCATCGCCGAACCGGCGGGCCTGCGTTGCGAGCTGACGGCGCGGGGGACGGAGCCGCGCAAGCTGGAAGAGAACGCCGCCGTGGCGGTGCGACTGGTCCAGGAGGCGCTGACGAACACGGTGCGCCACGCGCACGCGTCGATCGTGAGGGTGCGGCTGCGTTTCCTGCCGCGCGGGCGCATCAGCGTGCTGGTGCTCGATGACGGCGTGGGCTTCGACAAGGCGGCGGTGCTCGACGGCCACCAGACGGAGCGGAACATCGGGCTCTACGGGATGATCGAGCGCACGGAGCTCGCCGGGGGCCGGCTGCACATCCGCACGCGCGACGGCCGCGGGGTCGCGATCCGTGCGGTGCTATGAACAAGACAAGAGGGAGCCAGCCATGATCCAGAACGTGAATTCCCCGGTGCCCATCCAGGTGGTGCTGGCCGACGACCATGACCTGGTCCGCTCCGGCATCAAGGCCCTGCTGTCCACGGTGGAGGGCGTGCAGGTGATCGCCGAGGCGCGCAACGGCAACGAGCTGCTCGCGCTGCTGGAATCGGTGAAGCCGGACGTCGTGATGACCGACATCTCCATGCCGGGCATGGACGGCATCACCGCCATCGCCGAGATCCACACCCGCTTCCCGGACGTGCGGGTGATCGTGCTGTCGATGTACGACACCGTCGATTTCGTCAAGCGCGCGGTCGCCAACGGCGCCTGCGGCTACCTGATGAAGGACGCGCCGCCCTTCGAGCTGGAACAGGCGCTGCGCAGCGTGATGGCCACCGGCAGCTATTTCAGCGCCGCGGTGGCCCAGCGGCTGCTGCAGCCTTCGGAGCCGACGGTGGACGACGAACTGACCACGCGGCAGGTGGAGATCCTCACCCTGATCGCCCAGGGCAAGTCCGCCAAGGAGATCGCTTTCGAACTGGGCCTGAGCCCGAAGACGGTGGACGTGCACCGCGCGCGCATCATGGAGCGGCTGCGGCTGAACGACATCGCCAGCCTGACGCGCTACGCGGTTCGCAAGGGCCTGGTCAAGGCATGACCCGCACCAGCTTGCCGTTGCCTTCATCGGTCACGAGGTAAAGCAATCCGTCCGGCCCCTGCCGCACATCGCGCACGCGCCCGATGCCCTGCAGCAGCTTGTGCTCCCGCGCCACCTTGCCGTTGGTGAACTCGACCCGCCCCAGGTAGCCGAACTTCAGCGAGCCCACGAACAGGTCGCCCTTGGCGTCAGCGCCATACCGGTCGCTGGACAGGAACACCATGCCCGAGGGCGCGATCGATGGCGTCCACTGGTGCAGCGGCTGCTCCATGCCGGCCCTTTCGGTCAGGCCCTCGCCCACCTTGCCGCCGCCGTACTGCTCGCCGTACGTGATCACCGGCCAGCCGTAGTTGCGCCCCGGCTGCGGCACGTTGATCTCGTCGCCGCCCTGCGGCCCGTGCTCGTGCATCCACACCCGGCCGTCCGGCCCCAGCGTCGCGCCCTGCGCGTTGCGGTGGCCGTAGCTCCAGATCTCCGGCAGCGCGCCGGCGCGGCTCGTGAAGGGATTGTCCCTGGGCACCGAGCCGTCCTTGCCCACCCGCACGATCTTGCCGTGGTGGTTGTCCAGCGTCTGCGAATCCTCGGCCCGGCGCATGCGTTCGCCCAGCGTCAGGAACAGCGTGCCGTCGCGCGCTTCGACGATGCGGCAGCCGAAGTGGCCGGAGCTCGCGAACTTGGGCTTCTGGCTGAAGATCACGCGCACGTCCTCGAGCCGGCGCTCGTCGTCCGACAGCCGGGCCCGGGCCATCGCGGTGCTGTTGGTACGGCCCGGCCCCGGCTCCGAGAAGCAGAAATAGAGCGTGCGGTTGGTGGCGAAGCCCGAGTCCAGCACCACGTCCAGCAAGCCGCCCTGCCCGCCCGCGGCCACCTCCGGCAGGCCGGCGAGCGGCGCGCCCAGGGCGCCTTGCGCGCTCACCACGCGCATGCGGCCCGGACGTTCGGTCACGAGGAAGCGGCCCTGCGGCAGGAACGCCACGGCCCACGGGTGGTCGAGGCCGCTCGCGACGGTCTCCGGCTTGAAGGCCTGTGCTGCCGCCGGAAGAGCCAGCGTTGCTGCGAGAATGCAGGTCGTGCTGGCTGCCGCCAGCCGCCCCCAGAGGCGGCGCGGCAAGGTGCTTCGATCTTTGCTGTCCATGGTGGGGCCATTGTTCCCCACCGCCGGCGTCCCGGGGGCTCCTTGGGGCGCCGCGGCAAGAAATCGAAACAAATCAAGAACTTGGAATGAACACTTCGCTTGACTTCGGGCCCCGCCCGCAGCTAACCTGCGCGCCCATGACCCGCTTGCTGAGCTTGATCGTCCTGGTGGCCGCCCACGGCGCCGCCCATGCCGCCCCGGCCGGCCACGACGACGACATGGGCCGCTTCATCGCGGACAAGCGCCTGGTGGACCGCCTCGAGGAGGTGCGCGTGAACATGGGCACGCGCCTCACCGAAGGCGCGTCGCACATGGGGCATCGCGCGTCGGAGCTCGTGGTCACCGCCATGGGCTTCCTGGGCGTGCCCTATCGGCGCGGCGGCAATTCGGTCGAAACCGGCTTCGACTGCAGCGGCTTCGTCAAGGCGATGTTCGAGCAGACCATCGGGCTGGTGCTGCCCCGGCGCGCCAACGAACAGGCCGCGGCCACCGAAAAGATCGAGCGCACCGAGCTGCAACCGGGCGACCTGGTGTTCTTCAACACCTTGCGCAGCGCCTTCAGCCACGTCGGCATCTACGTCGGCGAAGGCAAGTTCATCCACTCGCCCCGTCCTGGTGCACAGGTCCGCGTGGAAGACATGGGCATTCCGTACTGGAACGCGCGCTTCGATGGCGCGCGGCGCGTGATGCCTGCGGCCGCTCCTTCCGCCTCGCCTCGCAACTGAGTGCCTCGCCCCGGACCGGGACGGGGCAGCCCCCCAGGGCGGA
>DATAGN010000577.1:0-4340 GCA_036263715.1 Ramlibacter sp. | reverse complement strand
GGCGACGAAGAACTGGGCTCGCAGGGCCCAGCCCGCGGCACGCAGCCCCTGCGAAGGTTCGGGAGCGAAGGGCATGAAGTCGGGCGATTCTAGGAGCGGCGCCGGCGGCGCGGTCGCCGGATTCGCCAGCGCGCGGCGGCTGGGTTATTCTTTATCGCGCGATCATCACAACCAGGAGACAAGACCATGACAAGGAACAAGCCTGCGGTTCCGAACGCCGCGCGCCGCGGCCTGCTGCTCGGCGCCGGCCTGTCGCTGCTGCCCGCCACCCGCTGGGCGTTCGCCCAGCCCGCCGCGCCGGCGCCGGCGGCGAAGAAGGTGATCTCGGTTGGCGGCCGCCCGGCCCGGGTGATCGACATCCACGCGCACTGCTACATCCCGGGCTCCGCCAAGATGATCTCGGCGGCTGACGTCGCCGCGCAGGCCAACCCGTCGGAGACCTCGCCGGTGGCGCGCACCCTGGCCATCAGCGACGTGCGCCTGATGCAGATGGACCACCGCGGCATCCACACCGGCATCCTGAGCGTCAACCAGTACTGGTGGTACGCGGCGTCGCAACCGGATGCGGAGAAGTTCATCCGCTTCCAGGACGAAGGGCTGCGCGACATCGTGGCGCGCTATCCGGGGCGCTTCTACTTCCTGTCGTCGCCGGCGCTGCAGCACCCGGCCCTGGCCGCGCAGCAGCTGGAGCACGCGGTCAAGAACCTCGGCGCGCGCGGCGCATCGGTGGGCGGCCACGTCAATGGCAAGGTCCCGTCGACGCCCGAGTTCGACGTGTTCTGGGCCAAGGCGCAGGAACTCGACGTGCCGGTCTTCATGCATCCGGGCGGCGCCGAGAACATCGTGCGGCCGGGTGGGCTCGAAGGCCGCGGCGACCTGGGCAACGTGATCGGCAACCCCCTGGAGACCACGCTGTTCGCCTCGCGCATGATCTTCGACGGCACGCTGGACCGCTTTCCCAGGCTGAAGCTGATCCTGGCCCACGGCGGTGGCTACCTCGCGTCGTACCTCGGTCGCACCGACGTCGCCTGCACGTTCCGCCCCACGGCGCGCTGCGAGAACAAGCGTCAGCCGGCCGAGTACTTCCGCGACCAGCTGTACGTGGACTCGATGGTGTTCTCGTCCGAAGGCCTGCGGCACCTGGTGGCCACCTGCGGCGCCGACCACGTGATCTACGGCTCGGACATGCCGTACAACTGGCCGGACACTGCGGACATCATCGCCAATGCGACCTTCCTGCCGGAGCAGGATCGCCTGGCGATGCTGGGCGGCAACCTGGTTCGCATGCTTCGCCTGCCGGCTTGACCGGCCGCTCCCGTAGGTTGGGTTGCGGCGCAGCCGCACCCCAACAGCCTCGTAGGTCGGGGTGAGCGCGCCAGCCGAACCCCGACGCTCCCCCTCACCGCCGCGCCGTCACCGCTTCCGCCAGGTGCCGCAGCAGCGTCGACCCATCCCCTTCCCACGCGCTGCCGTGCATGCACGCCAGCGTCCGCGGCTTCGCGCGCGCCAGGCGCAGGATCGTCTCGCCCGTCTGCGGTGCGTGCGCGAAGTAGTCCATGGGCCGGCGGAAGGCCTCGCTCGGGCCCAGGATGTCGCCGCGCGTGAGCGCCTCGTCGCCGTGCCCCGGTTGCGTGAACAGGTCGCCGCAGAACAGCGTGCCGGTCACGCTGTCCATCATCAGCCCACAGTCCCAGCCGTGCGGCACGTGCGGCGTGTCGAACCAGCGGATGCGGTGCCGGCCCAGTGACAGCTCTTCCCCGTCGGCCATGGCACGCGGCGCCCGGGTGGCGACGTCGGTGACCGACACCATGGCCGCGATGCTGCTGCACAAGGGCACGGCCTCGGGCGCCACGGCCAGGAACTCGTTCATCGAGCCGCATTCGTCGGCCTCGAAGTGCGACAGGCCCACGTAGCGCAGGCGCTCCACCGGCATCACGGCGGCGATGGCCTCGCGCACCAGCGGGAACAGCTGGCGCGGGCCGGTGTGAAAGAGCAGCGGCGCATCGTCCACCACCAGGTACTGGTTGAAGCTGAAGCCGTTGCCGTCGGGAAGGTCCAGCGGCGTGTTGATGCGGTAGATGCCTTCGGCGATCTCCTGGATGTTGGTGCGGGCCTGGGGATTGGTGATCATGGCAATGTCCTCGGGTTGAAGTGGATGGCTGCAGGTTGTGGCGCCACTGCGCGCAGCGTTACGGCTTTTTTTCGCGGCGCGCCCTTGCTATCCTGTCCGCGTGGACACCGTGCAAGGCGCCGACACTCCCGAGGCCGATCTCGCCCGGCGCATCACCGCCTGCCCGCCCGGCGAGGCGCGCGAGGCCGAGGCGCAGCTCTATCGGCTGCTGGCCCCGCGCGTGCGCCGCTACGGCTTGCGGCACCTGCGCGACGCGCATGCGGCGGCCGACCTGATGCAGCACGTGATGACGCTCACCATCGAGCACCTGCGCAGCGGCCGCGTGCGCGAGCCCGAGCGCGTGCTGTCCTTCGTGCTCGGCACCTGCCGCATGACGGTGATGGACCAGCGGCGCACCGAGCACCGGCGCGAGGACCTGCTGGAACGCTGCACCGTGGCGCCCGAGGACCAGTTGCTGGTGTCACGCCTGGCCGCGCCGCTGGCGGGCGTGCAGCGCCTGGACCTGGCGGCCGAGATGTCGACGGCCCCGGGCGTGCAGCACCGGCTGGAAGACATTCCTTTCGATCCGGCCTCGGGCGAGGTGCTGTACCTGGCCAGGCTGTCGCTGGTGCGGCAGCTGCCCGAACACACGACGACGCTGCGGCTGCTGGCAGTGGAGCCGGACGGAACACGCGAGCTCGGTCGCTACGCATTCCATCACGCGCCCTGGCGCTGAGGCCTACTTGCCCGCGAAGGGCTGCGGCTGCAGCGAACGCAGGTAGGCCACCAGCGCGGTCATGTCTTCCTCGCTGATCCCCTTGTAGAACGCAAAGGCCATCGGCGGGCGATAAGGCTGGCCGTCGCGGCCCACGCCGGTGCGGATAGCCCTGGCGATGTCGGCATCGCTCCAGTTCTTCAGGCCGGTCGCATGCGCCGTGAGGTTGCGCGCGACGCTGGCCCCCCAGGGACCCTTGAACACCTGGCCGCCGGCGCCGACCTTGGCCATGGCGAGCGCGCCCTTGTCGTCGCGCGGCGTGTGGCATTCCATGCAGTGGCCGATGTCGGCCAGGTACTTGCCGTAAGCCACCTTGTCCGTCTTCGCAGGAGCCTTGACGGTGGTCACGGGCGGCCCCCAGTTCGGCGGCAGCGGCATGTTGTACGTGGACTTCGGCACCGCGTTCTTCACCGCCGGCTGCGCGCGCAGGTAGGCGATGATGGCCTTCAGGTCGTCGTCGGACAGGTGGCGGTAGAACTCCGAAGGCATCGGCGGGCCGATGACGCTGCCGTCGGGGCGGATGCCTTCGCGGATTGCCTTGCCCAGTTGCGCGTCGGTCCAGCGGCCGATGCCCGTCTCGGCATCCGGCGTGATGTTGGAGGCATGCGCCTTGAAGACCGGCTCGTCGAACACCATGCCGCCGGACAGGCCCTTTTCCGGCAGCGGCTGGCCCTGCGGCCCGCGCTGGAAGTGGCAGTTGCCGCAAGCCACGACCGTGTTCATGAGGTAGCGGCCCCGCTCCACCGAGCCCGGGGCGCCCTGGGCCCACGCGCCCGCCATGGTTGCCAAGGCGAGGGCCAGGCCCGCGCTGCTGCGCTTGAGAATCCCCATCTCTGTTCCTCCGGATGCTCTGCGCAATCTAAGCGCGGCAGCAGCCGGGCGCATCTCCTTTCGGCGACTGTTCAGCCACCGCCGAACGCGATTCGAAGACCCCTGCAGGCGGATTTGGACGCCGAAAGCGAAATCCGCACGCGCCGAGCTTGGAACTCACCCCGTCCTACGTCGTCTATCGGTTTCCTCCTACAAACGCGACACAGACAGAAGCATGCAACGCCTGACCCGCCCTTCCGCCCTCCGCCTTGCCGCCATCACCGCCTTCGCGGGCTGCGCCGGCCTGCTGGCGAGCCCGGTCGTGGCGGGTCCGATGGTGAAGCAGCCTTCGGCCGTGCAGGCCAAGGTGACCTCGGCCAAGGATGCCGTCGCGGCGATCGCGGCGGCGGCTTCGGGTGCCGGCAGCGCGCGCAAGGCGCCCGCCATCGGCTTCGGTTCGAGCGACCTGGCCGCCAGGATCAAGTGGGTGCCCGTGCGCCACGGTTCCAGGACCCTGCGCACGCTGGATCCCTCGTCGCGCCTGCTGCTGGCGCGCTCGGCCGCGGAGCGTTTCGACCTGGGCAGCGTGGGCCTGTCGTTCCAGGACGTGTACGGCGTGATCGAAGCGGAGACCTCCTGGGTGCC
>DATAGN010000576.1:0-1937 GCA_036263715.1 Ramlibacter sp. | reverse complement strand
CGCCTCCATCTTGGCCGCGATCGCCTCGCGCAGCGGCGCCACGCCGATCATGGGCGGGTACTGGTTCTGGCCCTTGCGCATCGCCTCGGCGACCGCTTCCACCAGCTTCGGGTCGCATTCGAAATCCGGGAAGCCCTGGCCGAGGTTGACCGCGTTCTTCTCGGTCGCCAGCGCCGACATCACGGTGAAGATGGTCGTTCCGATGGTGGGGAACTTGGTGGCGATCGGCGGGGTGCGTTCGGCGTTCGTTGCCATGGTGTCAGAGCTCGTAATCGTTGCCGTGGCCGCTCATGGCCTTGGCGATCAGGTTGCGGTCCAGCCGGTCCGACAGCAGTTCGGCGAACCGGTAGACGAAGTTTCTCAGATAGGCGCCGCGCTTGAACGCGACACGCGCCAGGTTGTGCCCGAACAGGGTGCCCATGGGCCGCACCGCCAGGTCGTTGTTGCTGCCGTCGTCGCGCACGGCCATCTCGGCCACGATGCCGATGCCCAGTCCCAGGCGCACGTAGGTCTTGATCACGTCGGAGTCGATCGCTTCCAGCGCGATGCGCGGCTGCAGCTTGCGGTGGGCAAAGGCGGTGTCGATGCGGGTGCGGCCGGTGAAGGAGGGGTGGTAGGTCACCAGCGGTTCGCCCGCGATGTCCTCCAGCGTGATGCGCTCCTTCTTCGCCAGCGGGTGCGCCTGCGGCAGCACCAGCATGTGCTGCCACTCGTAGCAGGGCAGGGTGACCAGCTCCGGATAGTCGGACAGCGACTCGGTCGCGATGCCGATCTCCGCCACTTCGTCGAGGAGCATGCGCGCCACCTGGTCGGGCGAGCCCTGGTGCAGGCTCACGCTGACCTTGGGGTAGGCCTCGCGCAGCTTCGCCACCGGTTGCGGCAGGACGTAGCGCGCCTGCGTGTGCGTGGTGGCGATCGAGAGGGTGCCGCTGTCCTGGGCGCTGAACTGTTCGCCGATGCGGCGCAGGTTGCCGACCTCGCGCATGATCAGCTCGATGCTCTTGAGCACGTGCTGGCCGGGTTCGGTGACCCGCTTGAGGCGCTTGCCATGGCGGGCGAAGATCTCGACACCCAGCTCTTCTTCCAGTTCGATGATCGCCTTGGACACTCCGGGCTGCGAGGTGTGCAGCGCCTTGGCGGCTTCCGTCAGGTTCAAGTTGCGCCGCACCGCTTCCTGGACGAAGCGGAACTGATGCAGGTTCATGCTGAATTTCTACTAAGAGAGAAATTCATTATGCCCGCGTCTCTTATTCCATCGCAATCTTTGCCAGCAACTCCAGCACCCGGGGATCCTCGCCCACGGCCGGCTGCAGCACGAAAGCGACATCGGCATGGGCGCTTCGCAGTTCATCCACGATCCGGGGCAGGTCCTCGCGCGCATGGCGGCCCGTGCCCAGGAACATCGGCACGATCGTGATCTCCCGTGCACCGCCTGCCACCAGGTCCGCTGTCGCCGCCGGCAAGCCCGGTTCCTGCAGCTCCAGGTAGGCGCAGCGCACCGGCACGCCCGTGGCTTGCGTGCGCAGGCGCGTGGCGACCGACTCCATCGGCAGCCGCCACAGCGGATCGCGCGAGCCGTGCCCGAACAGGATGATGGCCCTCGCCATGGCTAGCGCCGCAACACCAGCCAGCCGAAGGCGCCGAGCGACATCAGCGTGTAGAGGAAGCCGGGTGCGCCCGCCGCGATCCAGGGCACCCAGTTCTGCAGGTTGCCGATGTAGCCGAAAAGGTTGTTCAGCAGGAAGAAGCTGATGCCGACCAGCACGCCGCCGAACACGTACGCCGTGATGCCGCCCTGGCGGAAGTGCAGGTACGCGAAGGGCAGCGCCAGCACCACCATCACCATGCAGCTCAAGGGATAGAACACCTTGCGCCAGAACTCGATCTCGTAGCGCTGCGAGGTCTGCGAGTTGGCCTCGAGGTGCCGGATGTACTGG
>DATAGN010000575.1:0-13612 GCA_036263715.1 Ramlibacter sp. | reverse complement strand
ACGCGCTTCTGCAGGCCGTAAGGCAGCTGGCCGACCGGCGTCTTGCGAAAGGCCTGGATCTCCAGGAAGTCGATGATCTTCTCGACGTATTCGCGGTGCCGCATCTCCTCGCGCTCGGCCGGCCCGATGCGCAACGCCTGGAGGAACAGGTTGCTTTTGATGCGCAGGTTGCGGCCGGTCATGATGTTGTCCAGCACGCTCATGCCCTTGAACAGCGCCAGGTTCTGGAAGGTGCGGGCGATGCCCATCTCGGCGACCTGCCGGCTCTTCATGTGGTGGAACTGCTCACCGCGAAAGGTGATGGTCCCCTGCTGCGGCTGGTAGACGCCGTTGATGCAATTGAGCATCGACGACTTGCCCGCACCGTTGGGGCCGATGATGGCGCGCACCTCGTGCTCGCGTACTTCGAAGGAGATGTCGGTGAGCGCCTTCACGCCGCCGAAAGCCAGCGAGATGTTGCGCACGTCGAGCAGCACCTCGCCGGATTTGCGCCGGGCTCCGCTCTCAGCCGCGGGCGCGAAGGCCCCGAAGTGTGTCGGTTCTTTCATGTCGCTCATGCCGCTGCCTTCATCGCGGGGAAGATCCGCGCATCCTCGATCTTCAGGGTGGCGTTCACGGAGCCGGAGCGCCCGTCCTCGAACCGCACCTGGGTCTCGATGTACTGCTCCGCCTTCTGCGAGTACAAGGCGTCCACCAGCACGGCGTATTTCTCGGCCACGAAGCCACGGCGGACCTTGTTGGTGCGGGTCAACTCGCCGTCATCCGCGTCGAGCTCCTTGTGCAGGACCAGGAAGCGGTGGATCTGGCTGCCCGAAAGGCGTTCGTCGCCGGCGAGGTCGGCATTCACCTTCTCGACGCATTCCTGCATCAGGCGATACACCTCTGGCTTCTGCGCGAGGTCGGTGTAGCCGGCATACGGCAGGTTGCGCCGCTCCGCCCAGTTGCCGACCGCCTCGAAGTCGATGTTGATCATGGCGCAGGCCTTGTCGCGTCCATTCCCGATGGCCACGGCTTCCTTGATGTACTGGAAGAACTTCAGCTTGTTTTCGATGTACTTGGGTGCGAACATCGTTCCGTCCGCCAGGCGGCCCACGTCCTTGGCGCGATCGATGATCTTCAGGTGCCCCTGCGCATCGAGGAAGCCGGCGTCGCCCGTGCGATACCAACCCTGCGCCGTCCTGACTTCGGCCGTGGCCTGCGGGTTCTTGTAGTATTCCTTGAGCAGACCGGGTGAGCGGACGAGGACTTCGCCGGTGTCCGAGACTTCGATCTGCACGTCGCGGCATGGCACACCGACGGTGTCGGCATGCACCTGGTTGTCAGGCTGCATGCAGACGAAGACCGCAGTTTCGGTGGAGCCGTACAGCTGCTTGAGGTTGACCCCGATGGCGCGGTAGAAGGTGAAGAGGTCTGGCCCGATCGCCTCGCCTGCCGTGTAGGCGACCCGCACGCGCGACATCCCGAGATTGTTCCGCAGGGGTCCGTACACCAGCAGTTCGCCGATCGCGTACTGCACGCGGTCCCACGCGCCCACGCGCTTGCCGTCCAGCAGCGCGGGCCCGACGCGACGCGCGACCTCCATCAGCTTGTGGAAGGCCTGGCGCTTCAACGCGCCTGCATCCTCCATGCGGATCATCACGCTGGTGAGCAGTGCCTCGAACACGCGCGGAGGCGCGAAGTAGAAGGTGGGGCCGATTTCCTTGAGGTCGATGAGGACGGTGTCCGCCGACTCCGGGCAATTCACCACGTGCGCGCAGGTCAGCCACTGCGCGTAGCTGAACATGTTCTGGCCCACCCAGGCGGGCGGCATGTAGGCGAGCACCTCTTCGTTGGCCAGCTTGTCGAACTCGGCCCCGGCATAGGCGCGGTCCATCAGCGAGTGGTGGGTGTGGACCACGCCCTTGGGCTGGCCGGTCGTCCCGGATGTGAAGAACATGCCCGCGACGTCGGCGCCTCGGCCCTGCGCGATTTCGCCCGCCACCAACCCGGGGTTTGCCTGTGCGATCTCCGCGCCGCGGCGCACGAGGTCGTCCATCGCCTGCAGCCCCGGTTCGCTGTAGTGCCGCAGCCCACGCGGATCATCGAAGTAGATGTTCTGCAGCTGCGGACATTGCGGCCGGATCTCCAGCAGCTTGTCGACCTGCTCCTGGTCTTCGGCGAAGGCGAAGCGCACCTCGGCGATGTTGATCGGGAACACACACTCGGCGGCAGACGCATCCTGGTAGAGGGGCACCGGCACGGCCCCGAGTGCCTGAATCGCGAGCATCGTCGCGTACAGCCGCGGCCGGTTGGAACCCACCACCACCATGTGCTCGCCCCGCCGCAGCCCATCCGCCTGGAGACCCGCAGCGAGATGCATGACGAGGTCGGCCATCTCTGCCCACGTGACCGTCTGCCAGATGCCGTATTCCTTCTCGCGCATCGCAGCGCGGGCGGGATGTCGTGCAACCTGCTCCAGCAGGAGCTGTGGGAATGTCT
This sequence comes from Ramlibacter sp., assembly GCA_036263715.1. Taxonomy (GTDB): domain Bacteria; phylum Pseudomonadota; class Gammaproteobacteria; order Burkholderiales; family Burkholderiaceae_C; genus Ramlibacter. The sequence continues at coordinate 11,134 of DATAGN010000575.1, read as the reverse complement.
CGGCCATGGTGGGTGTGTGAATCTCGGGGGAGGTGCAGTGGACCGCCGCGATTCTGTTGGTTGTCCCACTGAGGGACTGTTCGCGGCTTCACAGTTGCCGCTAGTGGAAACCCTGCCCGGTGAATCGCCCCGACGGAGATGAATGAATCGACGCCACTGACAGCAGCGGTGCGCCGAAGTACTTGCCGAGCTGAAGGTGTACTTCTAGCTGCTAAGGCTCTGGCCGCACCTCGAACACTGCTACTTCGAAATGCGAGCCGTCGGCGCCATGGAAATGGAGCGGGAAGCGGCCACTGTATTTCGCCTGCAGCTTCACGTAGATGGACCCCGAGGGTTTAACGCGATGCTCCTCGAGGATGCCGTGCACGGCGACGAAGCCGCCGCGCGGCGGTGCGTCGACGCGCACCTGGATCACGTCGCCCCTCACCACCACGAAGGTGCGCGCGTCGGCCCGGCCCGGCAACGGGTTGATGGCGGGCACCGCGACTTCGAACCTGTGGCGCGCCTCTCCGAGCACCTCCGGCGCGAACGGCGTCTCTAAGGTGCAGATCGATGCGAGATCGGATGCAGGATCGAAGGCCGCGGGCTGCGCGCGCAGTAGCGCGGCCGCAGCTGCGGCAAATGAAATTGCGAGTACAGCGAAAATCACAAGGCGGTGGCGCATAACAAGCCGGTGGTGCATGGCTCTACGGCCTCAACCGCCCGCCGCGAGCGGAAGGGAAAGGATCCACAGGCCGAACGCGGTGAACGCCATCATCAATGCAAGCATTGGCAATTGGCTGAGTGCCGCACGGCCCGGCGTCTCGAACATGGTCAGCGCCTGGACGTGGGCTACCCAGACACTTGCAACATGCCCGGCCAGGATCAGTCCGACCTGCGTGTGCCACAGCGTGCCCATGTCGATCATCAGCGGCTCGATCACCCACTTGCCCGTTCCGAACACGTTCCACCCGACACCGAGCGGGTCGGAGACAAGCCGCAGGATCTGGCCGCCTTGCGCGAACAGGAGCGTGAAGTAGTGCGTCACGTGGTACACGAAGGCGATCGGGACCAGGCAGAACGCAAACTTGCAGAGGAGCTCTCTGAGGGTGAGCCCGGATCGGACTACCGCTTTCATTGCCAGCACGATCGCTGCATACAAAACCAGGTAGATGAAGGGGAACGCGGCAAGGCCCGTTGGCTGCCAGAGCTGGTACAGAGCGACGGAGACGGTGTTCTGTTCCCGCGGCGACAGGCCCCACCCGCCGGTCAGGAGCGGGTTGATGCCGGACCAGTACAGGTCCACCCACGGTTTAGTCGCATGCAGGCCGTCGAACGCGGTGGACGAGAGCATGAACAGGATGAAGACCACCAACCCCAGGTCTTTCGGGTGGTCCTTCCAAAGGCCACTGAACGGCATGCGGAGGCGAAGTCCATGCGTGCCGTGTTCCAGCGGCGCCATCTTCCCGAGCAACCGAAGCAGGACGGCGAAGAATTCACCTTGCTGGAACCACGCCCGCCGGCCGAGCAGCCATGCACCCGCGACGTTCAGGCCGGTATAGGCCAGCAGCCATCCGGAAACTCCTCGCGGTAGAAGGTGCCCGAACAGTTCGAGGTGGATGAATCCTCCGTACAGGATGAGGGCCGGCCAGTGACCCCATCGCTCTGGGCCCTGCAACCGACCGGTGAAGGGTTTTCCCGCCAGTTTCTCAGCCAGAACAACGAGGGTCTCCCACGGGTTCATCCGCGCATAGAAGTCACCGATGAACGCCGTGATGTATGGCACGCCGAGAACGAAGATGATCCAGAAGAAAGTCATGTTGAAGTTGTCGACCGACTTTGCCGGGCCTGCGAATCCACTAGCGATGCACAGCACCAGCAGGCCAAGCGCGACGTAGCCGCCGGCGGAGGGAGCGGCAGGCGAGAGGTCCTGCGTCTGCGCGCGCGAGGACCACCCATGCGCTTGCGTGGTTCCCGGAACGGACGCAAATATTCCGGCCGCCATGAATGACAGGAGGAGCGCCCCCGCCGCTCCCCAGGCGTACATCCAGAACGGAATCGGCAGCGAATACGACTGGATGAAGAAATGCGCAGAAGCCGGCAGTGGAAACGCCAGCAGCAGCGCGGCAAGGAGCGGTGCGCTCGCCACGCTCACCAGGCGCTGGCGCACCAACTTCCATGCGGGGGCCGGCATCATTGGTCGATGACGAAGACCAGGTCGACCAGCCGCCAGCCGCTGGAGGTCTTTTCTGCGAGAAGGCCGATCGTGTCGCGCGGCGCGTGCTTCAACCGCGCAACGGCGATAGCGCGGGGCGCCGAAGCATCCTGGCCCGGCAGGATGTGCAGGATGTAAGGCAGCAGGGGCGACGGAGTGGGACCACCGGTCACGACAGGAAAGAATGCCTGCTCCACAGGTCCGGCCACGTTGGCAGCCGGCTGCTTGCCCAATGCATTCACCTGCGCGATCTCCGCTGACGTGTAGGGCCTCTTCAGATGCGCCAGGTGCGCTGCGCTGCCATGGTCACGCAGCTTCCACACTTTCATGCGGGTCGCCAGCTGCGCTTCTTTCCTTGAGGCTGCGGCGCTTTCCTTCGGTCCGGCCACCTGCTGCTTTGCCAAGTCTGCGACGACTATCTCGACCGGCTCATTGCCCAGCCAGCGCGCCATAAGGCGATCGAAGAACTCGCGCGTGTCTGCCGATGCGTCATGCTGCATCGACGGGGCCTTCTGGAGCGCGGGCAAGTTGCGTCCCTCGAACTTCAGCGGACCCGGATCAGGTCCGTCGGGCAAGGTGATGCCCTCCAGGAACTCCGTGTCTGCCATGCCCTGCTTGACGAACCAGTCTCGCTTGGCTGTCTTGGTGCGAGCTTCCGCGAATGCCCGAACGGAAGGCTCCAGCGCGGACCACTTCAGCGCGCTGCGCTGCTCCCCCTTGATGGACGGGAATGCCGTTAACGCCTCGTACGTGGCCCTGGCCATCGCGACGGTGCTCACGGGCGACAGGAACGTCAGATCGGCCGCATGGGGCCCTTCCTTCCCGCGAGCAGGGGGCGCGGCAGCGAGTTGCGCGTCGCAGCTGACCGGGCCGAATACGGGGAGCGTGGGCACCCCAGCGTGCGCCCACGAATCCTGAAGCGGATGCAGCGCTGCCCCGAACAGGCCGAGGTGCTGCGCTTCATGGCCCTTCGCCTTTTGCAGTGCGATCGTCAACATCTCACGCGCGGCGGCACTGCCAGGTTCCACGGCCCGCTGGTGGGCATCAGCGGGCACCTTGCTGTTCGACGGGTAGTGCCGCTCCTGGATCTCACGCGCCGCGGCGAAGTCCTTGCCGACGCAGGCGTACTGCGGCAACAGGGCAAGCGTGCTCATCAAGCCAGAGTCCACCCGGAAATTGCCCGTGGCAATCGCGCGGGCTTGCCAGTCGGCATAGCCGGCTTTTTGGGCCAGCCACCGGGTCAAGCCGTAATGAACGTCCGCCTCATAGGAATGGACGGGCAAGGAGGCTGTTGCTGCGAGCAGCAGCGTAGCGAGTTGCCTGCCCACGCTTGAGTGGATGAGACGGATATGCATGGAAGGCTAAGAGACGAAGCGGCGGAAAGCACTCTCCGCCGCATCGAGATTACAGTTGTTTGCCTGGAGGCGTGGCTGATTCCGGGAAGGGCCAAGCGCCGTTGGTGAACTTCAGTGCCACGATTCCCGTATCTTGGCACCAGCTATACACAGAACTCGTTTTCACGTCGAGGATGGGGGGCGCAGCACACCACTTGATCGCGCCGGTTTTCACTGGCGGGACGAAATAGGCGATCTCCTTGATGTGCTCCGGGTCGCGGATGTCGTAAACGCGAATGCCGCTAAAGAAATAGCCACATGCCAGCGTCGTGGCATTTTCGCGATTATCTACAGCACAGTGGTGGACGTCGTATACGAAGTTGACGGAGCCAAACAGCGGAGGAATGCCATCAATTTCCGGCATGATCTTCGAGCAATTCTTCGGGTCCTGCGCCTCGAGCATCGTTTTGTTGATCAGCTTCGGATTCAGTTCGTCGCCCATGTAGAACATCTGGGCCGTAGCGAACGGGATGACGCCTGCAGCACATGCTTGAAGAATTCCGGGTTTGGTGACCCGCCCGCCCCCGCCTTCACCCAACACGAAGACGTACTTGTTTCCGTTGATCGTGACCGGAATCGTTTGCTGCTGAACGGAGAGATCACGTGTCACCGCTTCGCTCAGGAACTTCATCTTGCCACCGGGCCTGCGATTTTGGATCTCGCTGGTGTCAACCACCGCATACCCACCGCGCCATTCCCCGGTCTGAGGAACCATTGCGGCCGCGGGACCAGGCGAATTGACAAAGTAGCCGCGGTTTCCGTCTGTCGAGATCGACCCTCCGTGGACCCCTTGGGAGACCGGGTGCTGGTACGTATCGAGCACACTCGGCCGCGTCGGGTCCGTGACGTCGACCGCATGCACCATCTGCATTGGCAAGTTGCCGACGTAGTACGTGAGTCCATCCGGGGCGAACCAGCCCTCGTGGCCCAGCGTGCGGTCGGAGGGCGGCAGGGGTGTTGCGGGGTTACGGGGCTTCAGCCCCGACGTTGGAAATCTCAGGTTCGTCGTTGACGCAAGCAGCTGTGGGTGCCGGCAGTCGGTCGCCACGTCGTAAACGTCGAATCCGTGGTTTACATCCACCTCCGTCGGGCCGTTGTTGTAGAAGCTGGCGATGAGGAGCCCGCGCGGCTCATTCACCCTCAAGCTCTCTCCGGCGTTGATGACTCCTGGGGTCTTGATTACCGCTGTTTCCACTGCCTTCGTGGGATCTGTCAGGTCAACGACGGACATGCCCAAGCTGTCTCCGAATGCACCTGAGGTATATCCGCAGAGGCGTCCAGATTTGTCACGCATGAGCGCGAACATCCCGAAGATCCCCTCCCCGCGGGCGGAAGGCGTCGCCGATACCGGCTGAAGGTTGCAATTGAACCCCTTGAAGCCGCCAGCCTGCGCCGACATGGGCACTTGCCCTTGCAAGCCAGTCTCCTGCTTGTCACCAGTACCGCACTGGGCTTTGGCAACCGCAAAGCTCTGCGCCTGCTGCGGAGGCGTAGCGTCGCCGCCGCCGCCACATGCCGACAGCGCGATGGCGATGCCGATGGCCGTCGCTTTCAAGGAAAGGCGCGTGGCACCAGTCCGGATTCGTTTTGAGAATGACATGGAGTCTCCAAGGGTGTGTTCTGCGCCATTCAATGGCCGCACTTGGGCCGATGAAGAGTTCATCGTGCGTTGCGAGTCGCGATCGAACTGTTGACGCGCAAACATTTGGCACTAGGGTTTACACCACCACCGGAGGAAACGCGCTCCGTCAGGCAATACAGAAAGTCCACCCCGCGGCGATAAAAGGTCGGAGTCAACGGCCCGATTGCATCGGGCCGAGCCGGGACGTACGTTTTGAACGCGGACGCCGTACAGACCACGAGCCGAGCCTGAACCGCCGCGACACGGCGATGCTGCTGCGCGGTGGAGTGGAATCGCCTAAGAGTTCCAGGGATTTCCACGTCTCGGCGCGTACGAACATCCTCGGGATCTCTCGGCTTCTGTAGAAGTTCAAAGCGAACTGCCGCTGCTCGTATCCCGGCGCCTCCTGCTGCAGCGCAGACCGGACTGGCGTGCGAGGAATTCCTGAGCGAGGCACGTCTGGAGACGGCTCGCTCGCCGCTTCCTGGAGGTTTACACCCGAGGGCACAGTGCGCAATGTGCATCTCCCACCATTGCTGCTTCTGCGCGAACTCGGCCGTGAGCCGGCGAACTCGAGATCCGCCGGTCACCGCGAGTTTGGCGGACTTGGTCTCTGCCACACCCGGCGCTGCACGCGGGCTTCGCACGCACGGCCCCCTGCTCCGCCATTCAGTCCGCCAAAGGCCGCGGACTCGCATCCGCCGGGCACGTTTGCGGGCCCGTCTCTGCCATTGCCGACTGCGCGTACGGCGACGTACGCCCCTGCCGTGAAGGTCGAGACAAGCCCTCGAACTGCTGGTTGCGCGTCTGCGCCTACGCCCCCGCCCCGCCGCGTGGCCTAGAGTGGGGCAACACATCAAGGACGGACTCATCGTGCAAACCATCACCCCCGCCTCTCCCATCCCCGTTCCGGACGTGGAAAGCGACACGCCAGTCGCCGTGATCCCCGCCGCAAGCGTCGCGCCGCTCGATGGCCCGCCCGATGGCGAACGCATCAACACCTTCGTACTCACGCCGAAGACCAGGAGATGGGCGCTCGAGGATTTCACGGACGGTGTCCTGGGTGGCACACGTTCGCGCGTGGTCCGCAAGCCGCTCGCCTGGCTTGGCGGAGCGCTTGCGCTCGGTCTCGTCATTGGTCGCGTGCTGCGCTGACCCTCGGTTCACGACAGGGAAGCGGCACGCACGCTGCGCATGCGTTTGCGTGATGTGCCACATCACGCAAACCCGCATCGCCTTTGTCCACGCGCCGATGAGAATTCGGCCAAAGGAGACAAGCCGATGAAGATGATGCGACGCGGGCTGGGCGTGGCCCTCGCCCTGCTGCTTGCCGGTTGTGCGATGAGTCCTGCCGTTCCCTCGGGTCCGCCCAAGGTGCTGCAGGTGATCGGCTTCCCCGGCGGCTTCAACTGGCCGATCTGGGTGGCTCAGACCCAGGGCTTCTTCGCGCGCGAGGGCGTGGCGCCGGTGTTGGTGCCGACGCCGAACTCCCGCACGCAGATGACGGGCCTGATCGAGGGCAAGTACGACATCGCCATGACGGCCATCGACAACGTGATCGCCTACCGCGAAGGGCAGGCGGGCATCGCGATCGACGGCTCCGACCTGGTGACCGTGATGGGCGGCGACAACGGTTTCCTGAAGCTGGTCGGGCGCGAGGACGTGCGCAGCGTGGCGGATCTGCGCGGCAAGGACCTCGCGGTGGACTCCCTCACCACCGGCTATGCCTTCGTGCTGATGGAGATCATGGAGCGCAACGGCCTGGTGCTCGACCGCGACTACAAGACCGTCGCTGCCGGCGGGGGCGTGGAACGCTACAACGCGATGGTGGAGCGCAAGTTCGCCGGCACCCTGCTGATCTCGCCCTTCGACGTGATGGCCAAGGCGCGCGGCCTGAACGTGATCACCGACGCTTCCGCGGCGCTGGGCAGCTACCAGGGCTACACCGCCGCGGTCCGCCGCTCCTGGGCGCGCGAGAACGAGCGGCACCTGGTCGGCTACATCCGTGCCTACCGCCAGGGCGTGGCGTGGCTCTACGACCCGGCCAACCGCGAGGCGGCGCTGGACCTCTTCATGCGCAACGTCCCCAATTCGACCCGGCAGACCGCGGAGACGTCGTATGCGGTGCTGCTCGATCCGGTCAGCGGCATGCAGCGCAACGCCGCCATGGACCTGCGCGGCGTGCAGGCGGTGCTGGACCTGCGCGCCAAGTACGGCAAGCCGCCCAAGGCGCTGGGTCGGCCCGAGAGCTACTACGACGCGCGCTACTACGAACGCGCGTCGCGGCCGTGAGGCACGGCGCGGGCGCTAGGCGCTCGCGCCCTGGAACTTGACGCAGACGTTCGACAGTTCCGTGTAGAACTCCAGCGAGTGCACGCCGCCCTCGCGGCCGATGCCGGAGGCGCCGGAGCCGCCGAAGGGCGTGCGCAGGTCGCGCACGAACCAGCAGTTCACCCAGACCAGGCCCACCCTCAGCGCGCTGCCGAAGCGGTGGGCGCGGTCCAGGTCGCGCGTGTAGACCGAAGCGGCCAGGCCGTACTGCGTGTCGTTGGCCAGGCGCAGGGCTTCGGCCTCCGTGTCGAAAGGAATCACCGCGCAGCAGGGCCCGAAGATCTCCTCGCGCGCGGTGCGGGACTCGTGCGCCAAGCCGGTCCACACCGTCGGCTCGATCCAGGCGCCGCCCTTCAGGTCGCGCGGCATCTCGGGGACGCCCCCGCCGCAGACGGCGCGAGCACCCTCTTCCCGCGCCAGCTGGTAGTAGGCCAGCACCTTGGCCTGGTGCTCCGCCGAAATCAGCGGCCCGAAGTTCGCCGCTGCATCGTCGGGCCGCCCGGGCTTCAGCCGACCCGCGGCCTCCGCGAGCTTGGCCACGAGGGCATCGAAGATCGGACGCTGCACGTACACACGCTCGGTGCCCAGGCAGACCTGCCCCGTGTTCTCGAAGACCGAGCGCGTGAGGCCGGCGATCGTCACGTCGAGGTCGGCGTCGGCAAACACCACGGCGGGATTCTTGCCGCCCAGTTCCATCGACACCGGCTTGATGCCTTCCGCGGAGGCACGGATGATCGCGGCGCCCGTGCGCGTCTCGCCGGTGAAGGTGATCGCGTCGATGCCGGGATGCGTGGTCAGGAATTCGCCGGCCGAATCCGGACCGAAGCCGTGCACCACGTTGTAGACGCCCTTGGGCACGCCGACCTTGTTCATCACCTCGCCGAGCAGTGCAGCGGTGGCCGGCGTCTCCTCGGAGGGCTTGACGACCACCGTGTTGCCGCAGGCGAGCGCCGGACCGACCTTCCAGGTCATGAGCAGCAGCGGCAGGTTCCACGGGCAGACCACGGCCACCACGCCCTTGGGCCGGCGCAGCGCGTAGTTCAGCGTGGGCTTGCCGTCGGGCGCGTGGCCGGTGAAGGTTTCGGTGGGCACGTTGCGCACGACGTCCGCGAACACGCGGAAGTTCGCGGCGCCACGCGGGATGTCCAGGTGCGAGGCCAGCGAGCGGGGCTTGCCGGTGTCCGCGACTTCCGCCGCGATGAAGTCCTGCGCGCGACGGTCGATCTCCGCCGCCACGGCGTACAGCAGGTCGCAGCGCTGCGCCAGCTTGAGTTCGCCCCAGGGGCCCGTCAGTGCGTTGCGCGCGGCGCGCACGGCATCGTCCACGTCCGCGCGGCTGGCTTCGCTCACCTTCGCGATGAGCGATCCGTCCACGGGGTTGATGTCGTCGAAGGTCTTGCCCTCGGAGCCAGGGCGGTACTCGCCGCCGATGAAATTCAGGATCACTGCTTGCCTTCCAGCGTGGAGAGTTCGGGGTCGCCCGCCGTGAGGTACTCCCACATGCGTTCGAAGATGCCGCCGGCGGTGGTGGCGCGGCGTTCGCGTTCGGCTTCACCCAGCACGGCGCCGGAGGCTTCCAGCCCCGCGCTGCGGATGGTGAGCTCCAGGCGCGCGGCGTCCTCCAGGTACCAGGTGAGCGACACGACCTGCGGCAGCGACTCCGCCGCCACCACCACGCCGTTGCCGCGCATGACCACCGCATTGGACGCGCCCATGGCGTCGATCACGCCGATGGCCAGGGCGTCGTCGCGCACCAGCTGCGGGTCGTCCCACAGCGCGGCGCCGCCGCCGAAGTAGGCGCCGAGCCCATGGCGCGGCTGCGGCGTCAGGCGGGCGGTGCCCAGCGCCATCAGCGCGGGAGGCATGGAGCGCGCGACGGCACGCACATGCGGGCGCCGGCGGTAGATCTGCTGGTGCAGCCGCACCTCGCCCAGCGCGCCGGCCGGCAGCGGGCCTTGCACCGGGACCACCTGCCCCGGCTCGCCGGGCGCGATCAGGCCCATCGGGCGCGCGGCGCAGACGAGGAAGTTCGCTTCGTCCAGGCGCACGCTGCAGTGCCCGTAAGCGTGGGCCAGGCCATTGCGTCCGAGGGCGCGCGCGGCTACGCGCAGCTGTCGCTGCAGGGTCTCCGGCGGCGTCACTGCTTCGCCCCGTCGGGCGCCTTGCGGAACTCGGCGATGTCGGGCACGGCGCCCCACATGCAGAACGACTCGTTGCTGCGCGGGAACTGGCGCGGCTGGTAGGTCGCTTCGTCTTCCGGCTGGATCAGCCGCACGCCCGTGGAGTATTCGAAGATCATGTCGTCGGGGCCACGAAAGTACAGGAACATCGCGCCCGAGGTCGGGTGCCGGCCGGGGCCGAAGGCGATCGGCACGTCCAGCTTGCGCAGCATGTACCAGGCACGCATCACGTCGTCGATGCTCTCCACCTGGTGGTTCACGTGCTGCACGCCGGCGCGGGTGGTCGGGAACAGCGCCACCTTGTGGTGGACGGGGTCGATGCGCAGCAGGGCGGCGTCGCCGATGCGGTCGCTCACGCGTGCGCCCAGCACCTCGGTCCAGAAGCGCTCGTCGCGCGCCGCGTCGGTGGTGCACAGGCCCACGTGGCTGAAGCCGGTGATGCCGGCGTCCCGGCTGGGAAAGTAGCGTCGGCCGCTGTGGTGCGGCTGCACGACGAGGTCGATCTTGTTGCCGGTGGGGTCCTTGAAGTGGACGAAGGACTGCACGTGGCGCTGCTCGCACTCGTCGCGCGTCCCCGCGCGCACTTCGAAGCCGCGGTTGCTCAACTCCGAAGCGGCCGCATCCAGTTCGGCCGCCGTGCGCAGCTCGAAGCCCACCGTGTGGTCGCTGGGGTCGCCCTCGAAGTAGGCCAGCGTGTGGTCGCGGCTGTCGCTGCGGTAGTAGCTGGCGCCGGCTTCCTGCCGCACGCGCTCGAGGCCGAGCACGTCGCGGGCGAAGCGGTCGGCCTGCGTCACGTCACGCGTGCCCAGGCGCACGTAGCGGATGTCGAGAAGATCGATCATGGGATTCAGTCCAGCTTGAGGTTGGAGGCGCGGATCACCTGCGCCCACGCGTCGGTTTCGCGCTTGATCAACTGCGCGTAGGCGGCAGGATTCAGCGAGGGCGCCTCGTAGCCGATGGCGCGGTAACGCTCGACGACCTCCGGGCGCTCCAGCGCTTCGCGCAGGTCGGCGGCGATGCGTTCCACCACCGGCATGGGCGTGGAGCGCGGCGCGAACAAGCCCGCCCAGGCGCTGACGGCGAAACCCTGCAGGTTGGCGAGTTCGGCCGTGGCCGGCACGTTGGGATAGAGCGGGTCGCGCGTCGGCGCAGCCACCGCCAGGAAGCGCAGCTTGCCGCCGCGCTCGAGGCCGCCGGCGCTGGCCACGCTGCCCAGCGCCCAATCGACCTCCTTGTTGGCCACGGCTGCATACAGCTGGCCGAAATCGCGGTAGGGCACGTGGCGCATGCTGATGCCGCGCAGCGACTGCAGTTGCAGTGCACCCATGTGCCCCGGGCTGCCGACGAACCAGGAGCCGTAGGCCACGCCGTCCGGCCGCGCCCTGGCGGCCGCCACGATGTCCTCGACGGACTT
>DATAGN010000574.1:0-2853 GCA_036263715.1 Ramlibacter sp. | reverse complement strand
CGATTCGTGGATGTCGATCTCGCCGTACTGCTGCGCGCTCTCGTGCACCAGCCAGATGGCCGGCCACACGCCCTTGCCGCCCGGCGAGCGCGCGCGGATCTCGAAGCGCCCGTGCAGGAACTGCGGCTTGCTGCTGATGGACCCGGATGTGTACTCCGCAGACGGCTGCGCGAAACGCCACCCGCGCGCCCCCGGCTTGTACGCGGCATTGGGCACGCGCTCGCGCCGGCCTTCGATGCGCAGGAAGCCGCCGCCTACCCGCAGGTTGGACGGCGTGTAGTACTGCTTTTCCTGGTTGCGCTGGAAGCCGGTCTCGACCGACCAGAACGCGGGATCCAGCGCATCCGCCTTGCCGAAGTCGATGTCGTGCGCCAGCTGCCAGTCAGCCATGGCCGCCCCGGGCAGCAGCAACAGCGCCCACATGCCCCTGCGCATGGCTCAATGCGCCTCCAGCGCCAGCAGGGTGACGTCGTCCTCGAAGGTCGCGCCCGGCCGCCATGCGCGCAAGGCCTGGTGCACCTGCTCGCCCATCTCACCCAGGGGTGCGTGCCGCTGCGCCAGCAGGACGTCGCGCAGGCGCTGTTCGCCGAAGGCGGCATCGCCGGCGTCGCGGCAGTCGGTGACGCCATCCGAATACAGCACGAGCCGCGCGCCGGTGGAGAGCTGCAGCTCGATCGGTTCGTAGTCGGGCTGTTCGACGATGCCGATCGGCACGCCGCCGCCGCCCAGGGGCCGGAACTCCTCTTCGCCCGCGGCCGCGAAGAAGGGCGGCGGATGACCGGCCTGCACCAGGGCCGCGCGGCCGGAATCGAGGTCCACCAGCCCGAACAGCATCGTGAGGTACAGGTTCTCGTTCTGCATCCGCAGGAAGCGCAGGTTGTATTCGGTGGCGACGGCCGCCACCGTGGCGCCCAGGCGGGTGCCGCGGCGCGCCAGCACTTCGGTGATCTGCTCGGAGGACGCGCGCAGCTGGTGCTGCGCGTGGAAGGCCATCATCGCCGCGGCCACGCCGTGGCCGGAGACGTCCGCCAGGTAGAAGCACAGGTGGCGCTCACCGAGGCGGAAGTAGTCGAAGGTGTCGCCGCCGACGTAGCCCGAAGCCTCGAAGCGCCAGTCGAAGCGCACCCGGCCGAAAGCGCCCGGGGCCGGCAGGTGCCCCACTTGTAGCGTGCGGGCGAGTTCGAGGTCGCTGCGCAACTGACCGTAGGCGCGCGCCAGCTGCTCGTTGCGCCGCGCCAGCCCGGCTTCGAGCGTCAGCACGCGTTCGGCCGCCTGCAGGCGAGCCCCCAGCTCCGCCAGGCTCAGGGGCTTGGCCACGAAATCGTCGACGCCGGCCTCCATGGCGGCGACCAGCGAGGCCTCGTCGCGCGAGGCGGTGAGCATGATGCTGTAGACGTAGGAGGACGACGAAAGGCTGCGGATCGCGCGGGCGAGCTCCACGCCGTCCATGCCCGGCATGTTGCGATCCGTCACCACCAGGTTGAAGCCACCCGCGCGGATGCGCGCCAGGGCCGATTCGCCATCCAGGCTGTGTTCGACGGCGTAGCCGCGCTGCGACAGGAAGCGCGTGAGCACGGCGATGAAGACCGGGTCGTCGTCGACGACCAGGGCGCGGATCGGCGGGGGCGGGTTGGATTCGGCTGCCGGCGGGCGGGCGCCGCTGCGCTGTTCGCTCATGTGGCGCAAATGCTGCCACACGTGGGGCGCACCAGGGGCCGATCAGTCCTCGCCCATGTGCAGCCAGTCGCTCTCGGGCATGGACAGCATGAAGGACATCACGGCTTCCAGGATGCCGGCGCGCTCGGCCCACTCGATCTGCTCGCGAAAGCACAGGCGCTTGGTCAGGGGCGGGGTGAGCGCCCAGGCCGCGCCGGTGGCGGGCGCCGGCGGGTTCTGCGTGCCGCGCAGGCCCTTGCGGGGCGGCAGCAGCGCGCTGAATTCGATCCAGCGCTCGGGCCTCGGGCACACCCGGTTGTTGCGGCGGGCCACCAGCATGGCCGCCTCCAGGGTGAACAGGGCCTGCGCCGGCTGCGCCTTGGCCCGCGCGGGCGCAGGCGCCATGCCGGCGGGCTGGGTGGGCAGCCAGTGGATGTCTTCCGGCGCCATGGGCGGGGTGGTCGCCGGCGCGGTGTCCGCGAAGCGGCGCTCGTGCTGCTGCTGCGCCTCGTTCCACATCGCCCAGGCGGAGTCGCTCTCCTTCTGGACGACGTCGGGCGCAGGAATGGAGTCGCCGGCCTCCCAGGGATGGTCGAGCGACTTCGCCTTGCCGGCGGAATTCTTGAACTTGGGGAAAGCCATGGCTGGACGCGGACTTTAGCGCCCGGCGCGGCTGCGGCGACAGCCTGCGTCAGGAAATTTGAAGCGCCGGCGCGAACTACTGCGCAGCGGGAGCGCGATCCGGCCGCTGACTACACTGCCGGATGCCGTCCGCTCCCACCCCGCCGGCCCGGTCGCTGTCCGGCCTGCTGCCCTTCGTGCGCCCGTACCGGGGGCGGATGGCGCTGGCGGTCCTGTTCCTGCTGCTCGCCGCCGGCGCGATGCTGGTGTTCCCCGTGGCGCTGAGGACGATGATCGACCGCGGACTGGCGGCGGACCCCGGCACCCGCCTGGTGGCGCTGCGCGAGCACTTCCTGCTGCTGTTCGCCGTCGCCGTGGCCCTGGGCCTGTTCTCCGCCGGCCGCTTCTACCTGGTGAGCTGGCTTGGCGAGCGGGTGACGGCGGACCTGCGCAACGCCGTCTATGCGCACGTGCTGGAACAAAGTCCTGCGTTCTTTGAAAGCACGCAGACCGGCGAGGTGCTGTCCCGCCTGACCACGGACACGACCCTGGTGCAGACCGTGGTGGGCTCGTCCT
>DATAGN010000573.1:0-3586 GCA_036263715.1 Ramlibacter sp. | reverse complement strand
CTCCCCGCCAGCAAGGCCAGCACCACCTTGCGGAAGGCCTCTTCGCTGATCCCGAGATACACCCGCGTGCCCAGCAGCACGGGCAGCACCACCGCCGGCGCCACCACGGCCATCAGCGGCAGCATGGGCCGCTGCACGATGTCCGCGGCGAGGTAGCTGGCGAAGGTCACCACCAGCATCGAGAGGTTGAAGTTCTGGATGATGGCGCGCTGCCGGTCCTTGCCGAAGTCGCGCATCGTGCACCACAGCGAGGGCACGATGCCCGTGAAGCCGCCGAGCCCGCCCATCACGCCGCCGGCCGCGCCCGCCAGCACATCGCCCGCACGGCCGCCGCGCACGTGCGGCAGGCGCGGCGCGAAGAACATCAGCGGGCAGACGACGACGAACATGACACCCAGGATCGCCTGGAACAGCGGCACGTCCAGCCGGGGCAGCAGCCACAGGCCCAGGGGCAGCCCGCGATGCCGCCGGCCAGGAAGGGCAGCACGTCCTTCGCGTGCCAGGCGCGGCGCACGGTGAAGACGGCGAGCAGCTGGCCGGTGAGGCCGCCGAAGACTGCCAGCACCGCAGCCAGCTGCGGCTCGAGGAACCAGGCCCACACCGCCATGGCGGTCAGGCCGAAGCCGAAGCCGGTGAGTCCCTGGACGAAGCCGGCGAGGCCAGCGCCGAGGAGGACGGGCAGGAGGTCGATGTCAGCTCATTCGTAAGCCGACACCGGCACGCAACTGCAGAACAGGTTGCGGTCCCCGTACACGTTGTCCACGCGTCCCACCGGCGGCCAGTACTTCGCATGCCGGCGCTCGTCCAGCACGGCGGCGCCCACTTCGCGCGGATAGGCGTGCGTCCACTCGCCCTTCATCAGCGCCGCGGCCGTGTGCGGCGCGTGCTTCAGCGGGTTGTCGTCCTGTGGCCACTCGCCCGCTTCGATGCGACGGATCTCCGCGCGGATGGCGATCATCGCCTCGCAGAAGCGGTCGATCTCCTCCAGCGTCTCGCTCTCGGTGGGCTCCACCATCAGCGTGCCCGGCACCGGGAACGACAGTGTCGGTGCGTGGAAGCCGTAGTCGATGAGGCGCTTGGCCACGTCCTCGGCGGTGACGCCGCTCGTGTCCTTCAGCGGCCGCAGGTCCAGGATGCATTCGTGCGCCACGTGCCCGTTGGCGCTGGCATAGAGCGTCGGGTAGTGCTCGCGCAGGCGGGTGCTGATGTAGTTCGCGCTGAGGATTGCTACCTCCGTAGCCTGCGTCAGCCCCTCGGCGCCCATCATGCGGCAGTACATCCAGCTGATGGGAAGCACCGCGGCATTGCCCAGCGGCGCCGCCGACACCGCACCCACGCCGTGCGTGGGCAGCCCGCCCGACGCATGCCCCGGCAGGAAGGGCACCAGGTCTTCGACCACGCACACCGGGCCCACGCCGGGCCCGCCGCCGCCGTGCGGGATGCAGAAGGTCTTGTGCAGGTTCAGGTGGCTCACGTCGCCGCCGAACTCGCCGGGCGCCGCCACGCCCACAAGCGCATTCATGTTGGCGCCGTCCACGTAGACGCGGCCGCCGTGCTGGTGCACGAGCGCGCACAGCTCCTTCACCTGCATCTCGAACACGCCATGCGTGCTGGGATACGTGATCATGATGCAGGCCAGCTTGTCGCTGTGCTGCTCGCAC
The DNA here is from genome assembly GCA_036263715.1 of Ramlibacter sp. GTDB lineage: Bacteria > Pseudomonadota > Gammaproteobacteria > Burkholderiales > Burkholderiaceae_C > Ramlibacter. The sequence continues at coordinate 1,925 of DATAGN010000573.1, read as the reverse complement.
TTGGCGCGAAGGTCGTGCAGGTCCACGTTGCCGTTCTCGTCGCAGGCCGTCACCACGACCTGCATGCCCGCCATCTGCGCGCTGGCCGGATTCGTGCCGTGCGCCGACGAGGGGATCAGGCAGACATCGCGGTGCGACTCGCCGCGGCTCGCGTGCCAGGCGCGGATGGCGAGCAGCCCTGCGTATTCGCCCTGCGAGCCGGCGTTGGGCTGCAGGCTGATGCCCGCGTAGCCCGTCGCCTGGCACAGCCAGGCGCGCAGCTGTTCGTCCAGTTCCGCATAGCCTTGCAATTGCTCCCGCGGCGCGAAGGGATGCACGTGCGCGAATTCCGGCCAGGTGATGGGGATCATCTCGCTGGTGGCATTGAGCTTCATCGTGCAGCTGCCCAGCGGGATCATGGTGCGGTCCAGCGCGAGGTCCTTGTCCGACAGGCCGCGGATGTAGCGCAGCATGCCGGTCTCGCTGTGGTGCGTGTTGAAGACCGGGTGCTCCAGGAACGGGCTGGTGCGGCGCAGCTCCTGCGGGATCAGCGGCTCGATGCCCTTTTCGTAGTTGGCGAAGGAGGGGATGGCAGCGCCGGACTTCGCGAAGATCTTCCACACCAGCTCGACGTCCGCGCGCGTGGTGGTCTCGTCCAGCGAGATGCAGATGTATTCGTTCCAGGCAATGCGCAGGTTCGCGCGCATGCCGTGGCCCCGGGCCACGATGGCCTGGGTCGCTTCGCCGGTCTTCAGCGAGATCGTGTCGAACGCGGTGTAGTGGTGCGTTTGCGTGTAGCCGAGTTCGCGCAGTCCGCGCGCCAGGATGGCCGTGTATGCGGTAACGCGCTGCGCGATGCGCGTGAGGCCCTGCGGCCCGTGGTACACGGCGTACATGCTCGCCACCACCGCCGGCAGCACCTGCGCCGTGCAGATGTTGGACGTGGCCTTCTCGCGACGGATGTGCTGCTCGCGCGTCTGCAGCGCGAGGCGGTACGCCGGGTTGCCGTGGGCGTCGACGCTGACGCCGACCAGCCGCCCCGGCATCGAACGCTTGTAGCCGTCGCGGCAGGCGAGGAAGGCGGCATGCGGGCCGCCGCAGCCCATGGGCATGCCGAAGCGCTGCGTGCTGCCCACCACCACGTCGGCATCCATCTCGCCCGGGGGCTTCAGCAGCGTGAGCGCGAGCAGGTCGGTCGCGAACACGGCACCCGCCTGCTTCGCGTGGATCTTCGCCACGTCCGCGCTCCAGTCCTCCACCCACCCGCTGCTGGCGGGGTACTGGATCAGGACGCCGAAGAAGTCGCCGGCCAGGGCCTCGTCCCATTCCTGGGCGGAATTGGCGAGCACGACCTGAATGCCCAGCGGCTCCGCGCGCGTGCGCACCACTTCGATGGTCTGCGGATGGCAGTCACCGGCCACCACGAAAACGTCGCTCTTGCTCTTGACCATGCGCTTGACGAGCGTCATCGCTTCGGCCGCGGCGGTCGCTTCGTCCAGCATCGAGGCGTTGGCGATCGGCATGCCCGTGAGGTCGCACACCATGGTCTGGAAGTTCACCAGCGCTTCCATGCGGCCCTGGCTGATCTCGGCCTGGTAGGGCGTGTACGCCGTGTACCACGCGGGGTTCTCCAGGATGTTGCGCAGGATGACGGCCGGCGTGTGCGTGCCGTAGTAGCCCTGGCCGATGAAGCTGCGGAAGACCTGGTTGCGGCCGGCGATCTCGCGCAGCTCCGCGAGTGCCGCCGCCTCGGTGGTCGGCGGCGGCAGCCGCATCGCGTTGGCCCGTGCGATCGCGCGGGGCACGATGCTTTCCACCAGCGCGCGGCGCGAGGCCTCGCCGATGGCCGACAGCATGTGGCGCTCGTCGTCCTCGGACACGCCGATGTGGCGCGGGATGAACTCGTTCGGGTTTTCCAGTTCGCCCAGGGGACGGGCGGATTGCAT
>DATAGN010000572.1:0-3112 GCA_036263715.1 Ramlibacter sp. | reverse complement strand
TTGCGGCTGTGTCTCGAAAATGCCGCGAGCAGGATCGAGGGGACGCTGGTGCCGGAGGCCGGAATCGAACCGGCACGGTGTTGCCACCGGCAGATTTTGAGTCTGCTGCGTCTACCGATTTCGCCACTCCGGCAGCGAGGGAGGGGAACCGGAAATTATGGCACAGTAGTTACATGCATCCCCCTTATCCCACGATCGAGGAAGCGATCGGTCGCACGCCGCTGGTGGCGTTGCAGCGCATCGGGCGCGCGGAAAACGACAGGCGCGGGAACGTGATCCTGGGCAAGCTGGAAGGCAACAACCCGGCGGGCTCCGTCAAGGACCGGCCGGCCGTCTCCATGATCCGGCGGGCGGAGGAGCGTGGCGAGATCAAGCCGGGCGACACCCTGATCGAGGCCACGTCCGGCAACACCGGGATCGCCCTGGCCATGGCCGCGGCCATCAAGGGTTACCGCATGGTGCTGATCATGCCGGAGGACCTCTCGATCGAGCGTGCCCAGACCATGAAGGCGTTCGGCGCGGAACTGGTCCTCACCCCCAAGAGCGGCGGCATGGAATACGCCCGGGACCTGGCCGAGAACATGCAGCGCGAAGGCAAGGGGCGGGTGCTCGACCAGTTCGCGAACGCGGACAATCCGCGCATCCATTACGAAACCACCGGCCCCGAGCTGTGGGACCAGACCCGCGGCCGCATCACCCATTTCGTGAGCGCGATGGGCACCACCGGGACCATCACCGGTGTGTCGCGCTACATGAAGGAGAAGAATGCGAAGGTACGCATCGTCGGCGCCCAGCCGAGCGAAGGCTCGCGCATCCCTGGCATCCGCAAGTGGCCGCAGGAGTACCTGCCGAAGATCTACGACCCGGCCGCCGTGGACGAGCTGGTCTACGTCAGCCAGGAAGACGCCGAGGACATGTGCCGGCGGCTGGCGCGCGAGGAAGGCATCTTCGCCGGCATCTCCGCCGCCGGTGCCTGCTGGGTCGCCCTGCAGGTGGCGCAGCAGGTCGAGAACGCGACGATCGTGTTCGTGGTCTGCGACCGCGGCGACCGGTACCTGTCGACGGGTGTCTTTCCGGCGTGAGCGCCGCCCTGCATGCCTGAATTCAAGTTCTGCCCGCAGTGCGCCACGCCGCTGGCATGGATCGCGCAGCAGGAGGACGGCGGCGAAAAGCAGCGGCTGCGCTGCCCCGCGTGCGGCTGGACGCACTGGAACAACCCGACGCCCGTGCTGGCCGCGGTGATCCAGTACGGCGACAGGATCCTGCTGGCGCGCAATGCCGCCTGGAAGCACAGGATGTACGCGCTCATCACCGGCTTCATGGAAGCGGGCGAGACGCCCCGGCAGGGTATCGAGCGGGAGATCGCCGAAGAGACGAGCTTGCGGGCACGGTCGCTCGACCTGATCGGCGTCTACGACTTCCAGCGCATGAACCAGGTGATCATCGCCTACCATGCGGTGTGCGAAGGCGAAGTGAAACTGTCGCCCGAACTGGTGGACTACAAGCTGTTCGCTTATGAGCAGCTGCGCTGCTGGCCCGCCGGTACGGGCTACGCGCTGGCCGACTGGCTGCGCAGCCGGGGCCACGAGCCGCAGTTCATGGAGATGCCGCGCCGCGAGGACACGTGATGCAGATCGACAAGGAAATCGACACCCGCGGGCTGAACTGCCCGCTGCCCATCCTGAAGGCGAAGAAGGCGCTCACCGACATGACGAGCGGCCAGCTGCTGAAGGTGATCTCCACCGACGGCGGCTCGCTGCGCGACTTCCAGGCGTTTTCCAAGCAGACCGGCAACGAACTGGTCGAGCAGCAGACGCTCGGCGACGAGTTCGTGCACGTGCTGCGGCGGCGCTGAGCATGCCGGCGGGCGACGTGGTCGCCCTGCGCAACCGCGCTGGCGACGAAGCGGCCATCAGCCTCCACGGAGCGCAGCTGCTCTCGTGGCGTCCCGCCGGGCAGCACGAGCAGATCTACACCAGCCCCCTGTCCCGGCCGGCCGCCGGCAAGGCGATGCGCGGCGGCGTACCCGTGTGCTTCCCGCAATTCGACGGACGAGGGCCGCTGCCCAAGCATGGATTCGCGCGCACCAGCCGCTGGGAGCTGCTGGCGGCGCCGGCCATGCAAGTCGAGATCGCGGAGGCACGCTTCCAGCTCGACTCCGCCACCTCGGGATACGCGTGGGAGCATGCGTTCTGCCTGGTGCTGGTGGTGCGCCTCGCTCCGGCCTGGCTGGAGCTGGAACTGCAGGCCGCGAACACGGGGCGGACCGCGTGGGACTTCACCGCCGCCTTGCACACGTACCTTGCCGTCGACGACGTGCGGCACGTGTCGCTGCGTGGACTGCAGGGACTGTCGTACGAGGACATGGTGGGACCGGGCACCGTGCGAACGGAGTCGGCACCCGTCCTGAAGGTGGCCGGGGAGGTTGACCGCGTCTACCGCCGCGTCGCGCAGCCGCTCGAGCTGGAAGACGGCCCGCGACGGCTGCGCGTGCTGCAGCAAGGGTTCGCCGACACGGTCGTGTGGAACCCGGGTCCCGCCAAGGCGGCCAGCCTCGGCGACATGCCCGCCGAAGACTGGCTCCGGATGCTGTGCATCGAAGCTGCGGCGATCGAGCAACCGGTGCAACTCGCGCCCGGCAAGACCTGGCGCGGGATGCAGCGCATCGAACTCAGCCCGTGATGTCGAGCGTGCGCAGGTAGGCGCGGAAATCCGCGCCCACCTCTGGGTGCTTCAGTGCGAACTCCACCGAGGCCTCCAGGAAGCCCTGCTTGCTGCCGCAGTCGAAGCGCTTGCCCTGGTACAGGTAGGCGTGCACGCCTTCGGTTCCGATCAGCTGCGCGATGCCGTCGGTGAGCTGGATCTCGCCGCCGCTGCCGCGGGGCTGGTTGCGGATGCATTCGAACACCGAGGGCGTGAGCACGTAGCGGCCGGCGACCCCCAGGCGCGAAGGCGCCTTGTCCGGCGAGGGCTTCTCCACCATCTGCTTCACCTTCACGAGGCCCTGGCTCACGGCGTCGCCCGCCACGATGCCGTAGCGCTTGACGTGGTCCAGCGGCACTTCCTGCACCGCCAGGATGGAGGTCTGCACCTCCTTGAAGACTTCGACCAT
>DATAGN010000571.1:0-9828 GCA_036263715.1 Ramlibacter sp. | reverse complement strand
TTTGCACTGCTACCCCCATCTACGATACCCTACTGCTACACCGTCAGTCGAAAAACGGCTTGGGAATCAGATACTTAGGTGGTCGGCCCCACAGTCCCGTCCACTCCGCCAAAGCCTTCACGTTGAACGACTTCACCACCCGGCCGGAGATCACGGGCACGTTCGGCGTTGCGGCGTCGACGCACTGGCTCGCTTCGCAGACCGCCATGGGGGTGCTCGAGCGCGGCGGCAACGCCTTCGACGCTGCGGTCGCCGGCGGCTTCGTGCTGCAGGTCGTCGAGCCGCACCTGAACGGCCCGGGCGGCGAGGTGCCGCTGATGTTGTGGAGCGAGGGCGAGCGGCGTCTCCGCGTGCTGTGCGGCCAGGGCCCGGCCCCGGCGCTGGCCACGCCCGACTTCTTCCGGCAGCAGGGGCTGGAGATGATCCCCGGCATCGGGCTGCAGCCGGCCACCGTGCCCGGCGCCTTCGGTGCCTGGCTCACCATGCTGCGCGACTACGGGACCTGGAGCCTCGCCGACGTGCTGGCGCCGGCGATCGGCTATGCGCGTGACGGCTTCCCGCTGCTGCCGCGGGCCGTGCAGGCGATCTTTGCGGTGCAGGACCTGTTCCGGCACGAGTGGACCGGGTCCGCCGCGACCTGGTTGCCCGGCGGCCAGGTGCCGCGGCCCGGCGCCCTCTTCACCTTGCCGGGCGTGGCCGCCACCTACACCCGCATCCTCGAAGAAGCCGCCGCGGCCGGCACCGACCGCGCGCGCCAGATCGATGCCGCACTCGGTGCCTGGTACCGTGGTTTCGTCGCACGCGAGATCGACCGCTTCTACACGCACGAGCCGGTGCGTGACACGACCGGCAAGCGCAACACGGGCCTGCTGCGCTACGACGACCTGGCCCGGTGGAAACCCACCTACGACGAGCCGGTCGTGCAGGACTTCGGCCGCTACCAGGTCGCCAAGTGCGGCGTCTGGTCGCAAGGGCCCGTGTTCCTGCAGCAACTGGCGATGCTGCGGCACGCGGGCCTGGAGCGCTTCGCACCGGATTCGCCGGAGTTCGTGCATCGCGTGGTGGAAGCCTCCAAGCTGGCGCTGGCCGACCGGCTCGCCTGGTACGGCGATCCGCTGTTCGTCGACGTTCCCCTGCCGGACCTGCTGTCCGACGAATACGGCCGCGCGCGCTGGTCGCAGGTCGGCGCACGCGCGTCGACGCAGTTGCAGCCCGGGCTTCCCGGCGGCCGGGCACCGCGCTTGCCCGATCTTTCCGTGGCCGAGCGCACGCTCGCCACGTCCGACGCCCGCATGGGCATCGGCGAGCCCACGTTCGCCGATCTCCCCCCGATCGCCGAATGGCTGGAGCGCGAGGTCTTCGTCGGCGACACGTGCCACCTCGACGTGATCGACCGGCACGGCAACATGGTGGCGGCCACGCCCTCGGGAGGCTGGCTCTCCTCGAGCCCCACCATCCCGGCACTCGGTTTCTCCCTCAACACCCGCCTGCAGATGTCGTGGCTCGACGAGGGGGTGCCTGGGCAGCTGCAACCCGGCAAGCGGCCCTGCACCACCTTGTCGCCGTCATTCGCCATGCGAGACGGCGAGCCGTACCTGGCCTTCGGATCGCCCGGCGGTGACCAGCAGGACCAGTGGACGGTGGCCTTCTTCCTGCGGCATGCGCTGCACGGGATGAACCTGCAGCAAGCCATCGATGCGCCGGCCTGGCACGTGGACCATTTCCCCGCCTCGTTCTGGCCGCACGCGACGAAGCTGAATCGCCTGAGCGTCGAAGCGCGGCTCCCCGATTCGACCATCGCCGCCTTGCGCGAAGCAGGCCACGACGTCGTGGTCGGTCCCGCCTGGTCCGAGGGGCGCATCACCGCCTGCTCGCGCGAGCGCGACGGCTCCGGCCGCCTGCTGCTGCGTGCCGCCGCCAATCCGCGCGGCATGCAGGGCTACGCGGTCGGCCGCTAGGCCGGCATTTTTTTCACCAGCGTCAACGGAGACAACATGCGCCTGCTGCAAAAACTTCTTGCTTGCGCCGCCCTGGGCCTTGCCATGGCTTCGCCTGCCCTGGCCGCCTGGCCCGAGCGGCCTGTCACGCTGATCGTGCCTTGGGCGCCGGGCGGATCGACCGACATCCTGGCGCGCCTGCTGGCCGAGCACCTGAGCAAGTCGCTCGGCCAGCCCGTGCTCGTGGACAACAAGGCGGGCGCCTCGGGCAACATCGGCTCCAACCTCGTCGCCAAGGCCAAGCCGGATGGTTACACGCTGCTGGTGGGCTCGATGAGCACGCACGCGATGAACCACGCGATGTACGCCCAGATGCCGTTTCGCGGGGTCGAGGACTTCGCGCCGATCTCGCTGCTGGCGTACGTGACCAATACGCTGGTGGCGCATCCGTCCGTGCCCGCGAACAACGTGGCCGAACTGATCGCGTACGCCCGCGCGAATCCCGGCAAGCTCAATTACGCGAGCGCCGGCCCGGGCTCGACCAACCACCTGAGCGCAGCGATGCTGGAGAAGGCCACCGGCGTGAAGCTCACGCACATCCCCTACAAGGGCGGCGCGCCCGCGGTGCTCGATACCGTCGCCGGCCAGACCCAACTGCTGTTCAGCGCCGGCACCCAGACCTTGCCGCACGTGAAGACGGGCAAGCTGCGGCTGCTGGCTGTCACCGAGGCCAAGCGCGCCGAATTGCTGCCCGGCACGCCCACCATCGCCGAGACGGTACCCGGCTACGAACTGGCAGTCTGGTACGGCTTCTTCGGTCCCCGGGACCTGCCGGCGGACATCACCCGGCGCCTGAACTCGGAGGTCAACCGCATCATGGCGCTGCCCGAGGTGAAGCAGAAGATGGACGCGATGGGCGTCGAAGTGGTGCAGTCGACGCCGGAGAGCTTCGGTGCGATCCTCAGGCGCGACGCCGACAACTACGGAAGGCTGATTCGCGAACTGAAGATCACGGCCGAATGAGCGCCGCCCTGCAGGTCGAACTGCCGCCGGGCCTGGAGGCGGTGCAAGGTGCCACGGCCGCGAGCCCCTTCGATCCGGTGGCGCTGTGCGCGGCACTCGACGCGTTCGCGCAGCCGGTGATGCGGCATTCGCTGTGCACGGTCAACCGGCTCGACGCCCAGCAGCTGCGCCTCACGCGCGTCTACAGCTCCAACCCGGTGGCCTATCCACCCGGCGGCAGCAAGGACAAGCGTGGCACGCCGTGGGGGCAGCAGGTGCTGGTGGAACGGCGCGTCTTCGTGGGCGAAGGCACGGACGCGATCCGCGCTTCCTTCGACGACCACGAAGCCATCGCGCGGCTGCAGCTGCGCTCCATCGTCAACGTGCCGGTCGTGTTCAAGGCGCAATGCCTCGGCACCCTCAACCTGGTCATGCAGGGCGAGAAGGTCGCGGCCACGCAGGTCGATTTCGCGCGGCTGCTCGGGCTGTTGCTGGTGCCCGTGTTCCGAACCTAGCCGGCGGCGCGCGCGTTGTGCGCGATCACGCGGTCGAGCGCCTCCTCGAACAAGGCACGCGCCGAGCCCGACACCGAGCGCAGGTACGCATGCACCTGCGCGTCCTCCTCGGACTGATTGAGGCACTTGGCGCTGTAGTCCTCGAAGCTCGAGAGCTGGCCGATGATGTCGGCGATGTGCCGCGGGCACTCGCACAGCATGTCGGTCGGACTGGTCGCCACGCGCGCGAGGTCCTCGTCGGAATAGCGGCGCGCCGGGATCGCGGCCCGCGGCGCCTGCGTGGCCCCCGGTGCCTGCGGCGCGGCCGCCCACGTCATCGAACGCAGCAGGTCGGCGAGCTCGCCGTCTTCGACCGGCTCGCGCCGCAGCAGGAAGTCGCGCTCGCGCAGCGCACCGACCACCGGTGCCGCCGCGAAGTTGTACAGGAGCACCGCATTGCGCGCGTGCAGCTGGCGCATCACCTGCAGCAGCTGCAGGTCGGCGCCGGGCTGCACGGCGGTCATGCGCACCAGCAGCACGTCGGCCTGCAGGCCTGCGCCTTCGGCGAGCAGCGCGTCGTCGAGCGTGCGGAAGATGCGGCGGATCTCCAGGATGGCGTCGCCCAGCAGGTGCTGCCACTTCGATGACGTGATGCGCGCGGCCAGCGCGCTGCCCACCACCACGACCGAAAGCCGTCGCGGCGCGGCGGGCTCGCGGCGCTGCGCGTCGGCGCTGCGCAGTTGCACCAGCATCTGCTGCAGCTCGGTCGCGGCCAAGCGCGCGATGCCGCCGATGCTGTGGCCCGACTCCGTCAGCTGACGCAGGAGCCGCGCGCGCACCAGGTCTTCTTCCGAATACAGGCGGTGCCGGCCCTCGGTCTTGGCCGGCGCGAATGCGCCGTAACGCTCCTCCCACATGCGCAAGGTGGACACGGGCACGCCCGCGACGCGGGAGACGCTGCCGATGCGGTGCAGGGCGGCCCCGGCGCCCTGCTCCAGCGAGACTTGCAGGTTTTGTGGAGACATGGTGGAGGCGCTCGCCGAAGTATTAGAGATTTATCTTGGTCAACAAGAGGTTGTGAGCAGATATTCCAGCCACTGATTCTGCAACGGGATCAGGAAATCTCCAAGAAAGGCCTGGAAATGCACAAAGCGAATGGGAGTGGATGGTTGGCGAAACTGGCATGCGCAGCCGCCGGCATGCTGATGGCCGGCGGTGCCGCGGCACAGGGCGCCTCGCCCGAGAACGAGCTTCCCCGGCACCCCTGGGTGGTGCCCCCGCCCGACCTGCAGCCCTCTGCGCACTTCACCAACCTGAAGGATGGCGACGTGGTGCAGTCGCCCTTCGTCGTCAAGTTCGGGCTGGCGATGCGCGGCTTGGTGCCGGCGGGCACCACCGTCGGCAACGCCGGCCACCACCACCTGCTGGTGAACCGGCCACTGCCGCTGGATTTCAAGAAACCGCTGCCCTTCACCGACCAGTACATCCACTTCGGCAAGGGCCAGATGGAGGCCGTGCTGAACCTCAAGCCCGGCACCTACGACCTGAGCCTGCTGCTGGCGGATCAGGGCCACATCCCCTTTTTCGTGTTCAGCAAGCCGATGCGCATCACGGTGGACCGCCAGGTCGCCACGCGAACGGCGCAGGACGTGCAGGGACCGCGCCGCCTGGAGATCCTCAGCCCGCGCGACGGCGCCACGGTGCGCGACGCGTTCCGGGTGCTGTTCCACGCCAGCGGGTACAACGTGGCGCACGCCGCGTCCAGGCTGGCGGGCACGGGCCACTTCCAGATCGCGCTGGAGCGCAACGGTGGCAAGCCGGAGACCATCGCCTTCCGCGGCGGCCACACCGAGACCTGGCTGCAGCCTCCGGTGGGCGAGTACCGCTTCACGCTGCAACTCGTGGACAACACGAGCGGCACCGTCGTCGCCGCCTCCGACCCCGTGCGGGTGCGCAGCGAGAGCTCGCGCGACCGCATGGCCGCCGTGACCCCGCAGCGCTGAGGAGCAGGCCCATGCAGGACTGGCTCCACGACACGCGGCAGCTCGATCTGGCGCACCCGCGGCTGCGCATCACCGCGCACAAGCTCACGCAAAGCCTGCAGACGCTGCCCGCGCGCGCGGCGGCGATCCAGGACTTCGTGCGGCGCATGCCCTTCGCGGCGGCGGTGCACCCGGCGAACACGCGCGCCAGCCGCGTGCTGGAGCGCCGCCACGGCGACGGCGCTGCCAAGGCGGTGCTGTTCACCGCCTTGTGCCGCGCCGCGGGACTGCCCGCGCGCGTGCAGTTCCTGCGCGTGCGCGCCCACTGCCTGGCGGGCATCCTTAATGACGTGCCCGAGACGATGACGCATGCCGTCGCCCAGGTGCACGTCGACGGCCGCTGGATCAGCACGGACGGGTACGTGCTCGATCCCCTCCTCTTTGCCCGGGCCAGGCAGCTGTTGCAGCAAAGCCAGCTCGACTCGGGCTGGGGGCTCGTGCGCGATGCTTCCAGTTTCTGGGACGGCAAGTCGCCGTGCCTGCAGCAGTTCCGCTGGGACGACGTGGTCCTGAGCTACGGCGTCTTCGACGACGTGCAGGAATTCGTGCAATCTGGCCTGCACAAGGAGCGGCGCTGGTTGGGGGGTGCGCGGCAGGCGCTTCGCACGTGTGTCCTGAACTGGCGCGTGGCTCGCCTGCGCAACGCACGCCAGGCGGTACTGGCGTGAGGTGGGCGGCCGTTCTAGGATCTTTTCCTCTGACAACGAGGAGAGACCACCATGCGACGTTCCTTCATTCTCGCCACGCTCGCCGCGGCCGCCCTGGCGGGCTGCGCCGTCATCCCTGGCATGGGCGGTGCGGGCTGGGAGACGCTGATCGACGGCGAGCAGGGCCTTGCCAACTTCAACCGCGTCGGTGATGCGAACTGGCGCGCCGAAGGCGGCACCATCGTGGCCGACCGCGGCGGCGCCGGCTACCTGGTGACGCGCAAGTCGTATCGCGACTTCCAGATCCGCGCCGAGTTCTGGGCCGACCACACCACGAACAGCGGCATCTTCATCCGCGCGCAGGACCCGGTGAAGATCGCCGCGGCCACTTCGTACGAAGTCAACATCTTCGACCAGCGGCCGGACCCGAGCTATGGCACCGGCGCGATCGTCGACTTCGCCAAGGTCTCGCCCATGCCCAAGGCCGGCGGCAAGTGGAACACCTTCGAGATCACGGCCAAGGGCCCGCGGCTGACGGTCGTCTTCAACGGCGTCCAAACGGTGGACATCAGCGACAGCAAGTTCACGCAAGGCCCCTTCGCCCTGCAGTTCGCCAACGGCGCGAACAACGCGCCGGGGGGTGCGATCCGCTGGCGCAAGTTGCAGGTGCGCGAGCTCTAGAGGGTCGTGCCTCGCTCCAGACCGGAACGGGGCAGCCCGCGTGGGCGAATGTCCCCCGACGCGGGCTGGAGCCCGCGTCTCCTCCTTTACTTCGCCCACGCGGGCTGCCCCGTCCCGGTCCTCCGTGGTTGCACCGGTGCGGCGTGGGCAACAGCTACACAAGCGGCGCAGGCGGCGCCAGGACCGGAACGCCGCCGCGGAACAGGGCGTCGATGCGATGTTCCTGCATGCGCCAGGCGCCGTCGGACCCGCGCACGAAACGGGCCTTGTTGTCGGCGACCAGGATCGGCGGCGCGGAGGGCAGGACCGGTGCGCCGTCGGCGGCATAGACCGTGAGCACGCCCAGCACCGATGCGCGGTCGGCGGCGTGGATCTCGGCGCGCAGGTTGGTCAGCACGTGCCGCACCAGGCGCGCGCCGCGCGCATCGCGGAAGTCGTAGTAGGCCTTCACCGCCGCGGGGCCGTCCATGCGGTGCTCGCACATCTGGTAGACGCAATCGGCGGTGTAGAACTCCTGCGAACGCAGCGCATTGTTCGCGTCCACGTCCCACCAGTACTCCACCAAGCGGTCCACCACCGCCATTCGGATGCGCAGCTGCTCGTCGGGGCTCACTTGATCATCGCTCCCCAGCGCGTGGCCTCGTTGCGCACGAAGGTGAGCATCTCCTCGGGCGAACTCGGGATCGGGTCGGCCGCCTGCGAGCGCAGCGCCTGCTGCACGTCGGGCGCCGCCAGCGCGGCGCGCAGCGCCTGGTTCAGCTTGCGCACGATGGGATCGGGCAGCCCCTTGGGCCCCACCATGCCGTACCAGAGCGTCAGGTCGAAGGACGGATAGCCCGACTCCGCGAAGGTCGGGATGTTCGGGGCGGCGGCCACGCGTTGCGGCGACGTGATCGCCAGTGCCCGCGCGCGCCCGCCTTGCAGCTGCGCGCCGATGCCTTGCAGGCTCACCAGCGTGGCATCGACCTGGCCGCCCACCAGGTCCTGCAGCGCCGGTGCCGTGCCCTTGTAGGGGATGTGGTTCAACTGGATGCCGGCCTGCCTGGCGAAGATCTCCATGCCGTAATGCGTGGCGCCACCTTCCCCGTTGGACGCGTAGGCCAGCGTACCCGGGCTGCGCTTCGCCTCGGCGACGAATTCGGCGAGCGTGTTGCCCTTGAACTTGGGGCCGACCGACAGCGTGACCGGCTGCGAGGCGAGCATCGAGATCTGCGTGAGTTCGGTGACCGGGCTCGTGCCTTTGCCCTGCAGCAGCTTGACGGTTCCGTCGGTCGACGTGACCAGCAGCGTGTAGCCATCGGCCGCGGCGCGCATCACCTGTTCGGACCCGATGCCGGCGCTGGCGCCGGGCACGTTCTGCACGACCACGGGCTTGCCGAAGCTCGCCGCCATCTTCTCCGCCATCAGCCGCCCGAGCTTGTCGGTGAAGCCGCCGGCGGGCCAGGGGACCACGACGGTGATCGTGCGCTCGGGATAGCTGTCCGCAGCGCCCTGGGCGTGGACGGGGACGATGGCGAAGCTTGCGCAGAGCGCGAGCGCCGTGAGGAGCCTGGGGAATCGCATGAAGAAGGTCTCCGTGGGTGAGGACAGTGCAGCCTACTCGATGGTCAGGTCGGCCTGCACCAGCAGCGCGTTCGACACGCTCAGGCCGAGCAAGCGGGCGGCGCGCAGGTTCAGCACCGTCTGCATGCGCGTGGGCCGCTCGAAAGGAAGGTCGCCGGCTGGCGTGCCGCGCAGGATCTTGTCGACCAGGATGGCTGCGCGCTGGGCGAATTCCTCGGGCGATGGCCCGTAACTGATCAATGCACCCGCGTGTGCCCACGCTGCGCGCGAGCCGACGACGGGCCAGCGCTGCCGCTGCGCGAAGGCGAGGATCTCGTTGCTCATGGCGGACAGGGCGGGGCTGTTGAAAACGACCAGCGCCTGAGCGCCGCCGCGCGCCAGGGCATCGAGTGCCGGCGCCAGTTCCTCGGCTCCCTGGATCTCCGCGACCGCTCCAGCGACACGAAGGCGCTCGGCGGACTCCATCGCTGCCCGCCGCATTCCGCCAGCAGAGGGATTGCGCCTGTCCAGCAGCAGGCCGACGCGGGCCAGCTTCGGCATGGCCTCCCGCAGAAGGGGAACGTACTTGCCCGCGACGTCGACACCGATGTTGTAGACGCCGGTCACGCTGCGGCCAGGCTGCGCCAGGGAAACAGCAAGGCCCGCCTGCACAGGGTCGCCACCGCCCACCATCACCACCGGCACCTGGGGCAGCGCCTTCAGCGCCGCGTGGGTAGCCTGCACGGAATCGGTGACCACCACGAGACGCGGCATGCCGACGAAGGGTGCAAGCTTTTCTGCCAGTTGCGCGGGGCGGCCGTCGGCGTAGAAGTCATGCATCTGCACGGCGCGTCCGCCCGGCCACCCTAGCCGGTCGAGGTGGCGCGCCAGGTCGGCGGCACTGAACTGCGCGCTGCTGCGGCTGTTGCCCATGGCGACGAGCACCTGCGGAATGCCGGTGTTGCCGCGCGCTGCTGCGGCGGCCGTGGTGCAGCCGAGCCAGAGCAGGGTGCGGCGCGAAATCGGAAATGCCATGCCAGCGTGATGCACGAAGATGCATGCATGCTGCGGCATTCCGCGCGGCCTCGGGCTCCTGGTTCTCCCGCAGATGCTGCGGGACAACAAGCGTCAGGCGGCGATGCGCTCGCGCTCCTCGCCATTGACGGCCAGCCGCGCATCGACCAGCGACACCGTCTGGTCCACGCAGCGGTGCGACCGGCCGAACTGGCGTGCGATGCGCTGCACCAGGCGGTCCACCCGCTCGACCGCCTGCGCGCCCGAGAACAGGGCGCGCGCCGCCGACGAAGGCTTCTTCAGCGACGCGGCCGCGGCGGCGTACTTCTCGAAGGGCACCAGGTCGCTGCGGTCGGCACCCAACTGGCAGCACAGGTCCGCCACCCACTCGTAGATGTCGGCGGACAGCGCCAGGTCGCCGTGCACCGCGTCCTCGATCGGGATCATGGCTTCCGGGCGGATGCAGCGG
>DATAGN010000570.1:0-19350 GCA_036263715.1 Ramlibacter sp. | reverse complement strand
GTCACCGAGCAGATGCTCAAGCAGTTCATCAAGATGGTCCATCCGCGGTCCGTCCTGAAGCCCAGCCCCCGCATCATCATCTGCGTGCCCTGCGGCTCCACCCAGGTGGAACGCCGCGCCATCCGCGAGTCGGCGCTCGGCGCCGGCGCCTCCGAGGTCTACCTGATCGAGGAACCCATGGCCGCCGCCATCGGCGCCGGCCTGCCGGTGTCCGAAGCCTCCGGCTCCATGGTGGTCGACATCGGCGGCGGCACCACCGAAGTGGGCGTCATCTCGCTGGGCGGCATGGTCTACAAGGGCAGCGTGCGCGTGGGCGGCGACAAGTTCGACGAAGCGATCATCAGCTACATCCGCCGCAACTACGGCATGCTGATCGGCGAACCCACCGCCGAAGCCATCAAGAAGCAGATCGGTTCCGCCTTCCCCGGCAGCGAGGTGAAGGAGATGGAAGTCAAGGGCCGCAACCTGTCCGAAGGCGTGCCCCGCAGCTTCACCATCAGCTCCAACGAGATCCTCGAAGCTCTGACCGACCCGCTGAACAACATCGTGTCGGCCGTCAAGAACGCGCTGGAGCAGACGCCCCCGGAACTGGGCGCCGACATCGCCGAACGCGGGATGATGCTCACCGGCGGCGGCGCGCTGCTGCGCGACCTCGACCGCCTGCTGGCCGAGGAAACCGGCCTGCCGGTGCTGGTGGCCGAAGACCCGCTCACCTGCGTCGTGCGCGGCTGCGGCATCGCGCTGGAGCGCATGGAACGGCTGGGTTCGATCTTCACGAGCGAGTGATCGTCTGACGCCCCGCCTCAGCGGGGCCGGGGCACAATCGCGCCCATGCCCTTAGGCACCCTCGACCGAACTCCTCCGCCGTTCTTCAAGCAGGGACCGTCAGCGCTCTCCAAGCTGATGGTCTGCAGCGCGCTGGCGCTGTTCCTGATGGTCGCCGACGCGCGCTTCAAGATCACGCAGCCGGTGCGCGCCTCCATGGCGACCGTGCTGTTCCCGATCCAGTGGGTGGCCATGCGGCCGGTCATGGGCGTGCGCGAGGTCTCCGACTACTTCACCACGCTGAATGCGGCACTGCAGAAGGAGGAGGCCGCCCGGCAGAAACTGGTGCTGCAGTCCCAGCGTGCCAACCAGGTGGAGCAGCTGCTCAACGAAAACGCCCAGCTGCGCAAGCTGCTGGAGCTGCGCGGCCGCCTGAACTCGCCCTCGCTCACGGCCGAGGTCCTCTACGACGCGGCCGACCCGTACACCCGCAAGGTCGTCATCGACAAGGGCATGGCGCAGGGCGTCGAGTCCGGCTCGCCGGTGATAGACGAATCCGGCGTGCTCGGCCAGGTCACGCGGGTGCACCCGCTGATCGCCGAGGTGACCCTGGTCACCGACGCCGACCAGGCGATCCCCGTCATCAACACCCGCACCGGCATCCGCGGCATCGCCTACGGCGACGCCAACCGCTACGGCAGCGGCGGGCTGGAGCTGCGCTACATGGCCGCCAATGCCGACGTCCAGCCGGGGGACCTGCTCACCACCAGCGGCGTCGACGGCGTCTACCCGCCCGGCATCCCTGTGGCCAAGGTGGCGCGCGTGGAGCGCCGGCCCGACTCGGCCTTCGCCCGCATCGTCTGCTTCCCGCAGGCCCGGGTGGACGGCGCGCGGCACGTGATGGTGCTGAAGTCGCTGCTCAACCAGATCCCTGCCCGGCCCGCCCCGGAAGACCCGGCGCCGCTGGCCAAGCGCGGCGTCCGCAAGTGAGGAGCCGACTGGCATGATCATGCGCCCCGGGCAGCCGCTGCTGCTGCCCGCCA
Organism: Ramlibacter sp.; assembly: GCA_036263715.1. Taxonomy (GTDB): domain Bacteria; phylum Pseudomonadota; class Gammaproteobacteria; order Burkholderiales; family Burkholderiaceae_C; genus Ramlibacter. Next base: position 17,542 of record DATAGN010000570.1, on the reverse strand, counting down.
ACCCGTTCTTCATCTGGTTCACGCTGGTGGTGGCGCTGATGTTCACCATGCTGCCGCTCGGCCGGCTGTCGTGGATGCCGGACATCCTGGCCGTGGTGCTGGTGTTCTGGAGCGTGCACCAGCCCCTGCGCATCGGCGTGATCGCCGCCTTCATGTTCGGCCTGGCCGTCGACGTGCACCAGACCTCGCTGCTGGGCCAGCACGCGCTGGCCTACACCACGCTGAGCTACTTCGCGATCACCATCCACCGGCGGCTGCTCTGGTTCACGGTGCCCTCGCAGGCGCTGCAGGTACTCCCGCTGTTCGTCGCGGCGCACGCGGTGGAAGTGGCGATCCGGCTGCTGGCCGGCGGGGCCTTCCCCGGTCCCTGGATCCTGCTGGCGCCCGTGCTGGAAGCCGCACTTTGGCCCATCGTGAGCGTGCTCTTGCTGCTGCCCCAACGCAGGGCGCCCGATCCGGACGAGAATAGGCCCCTGTGACCGAACTACGCAACGTCGAACAGGACCTCTCGCGCTTTCGCGGTCGCGTGCTCGCCGCGAGCGCGCTCGTGCTGCTGTGCTTCATCCTGCTGGCCGCCCGCCTGGTGTACCTGCAGGTGGTCAAGCACGAGGAACTGGACGAACAGGCGGAGGCCAACCGCACCGCGATCGTCCCCATCGTGCCGAACCGCGGCCTGATCCTGGACCGCAACGGCATCGTGCTGGCGACCAACTACTCCGCCTACACGCTGGAGATCACGCCTTCGCGCCTGACGCGCCCGCTGGAGCAGACGATCGACGAGCTCTCGCGCGTCATCGACATCCAGCAGCGCGACCGCCGCCGCTTCAAGAAGCTGCAGGAGGAAAGCAAGAGCGTCGATTCCATCCCGATCCGCACCAAGCTCACCGACGAAGAGGTCGCGCGCTTCACGGTGCAGCGCTTCCGCTTCCCCGGCGTGGAGATCAAGGCGCGCCTGTTCCGCAACTATCCCTGGGGCGAACTCGCCAGCCACGCCATCGGCTACATCGGCCGCGTGAACCAGAAGGAAAAGGAACAGATCGAGGAGTGGCCCGAAGAGGACCAGGCCAACTATCGCGGCACCGAATACATCGGCAAGCTGGGCGTGGAGCAGAGCTACGAAAAGCAGCTGCACGGCATCACCGGCGTGGAGCAGGTGGAAACCTCCGCCGGCGGCCGCGCGGTGCGCAAGCTCGCGAGCACGCCGGCCACACCGGGCAACACCGTGCAGCTTTCCATCGACATCAAGCTGCAGAAGATGATCGAGGACCTGTACGGCGACCGCCGCGGCGCCCTGGTCGCGATGGATCCCAAGAGCGGCGAGATCCTGGCCTTCGTCAGCAAGCCCACCTTCGACCCGAACCTGTTCGTCGACGGCATCGACCAGGAAAACTGGGCGGCCCTCAACGAGTCCATCGACAAGCCGCTGCTCAATCGCGCGCTGCGCGGCACCTACCCGCCGGGTTCCACCTACAAGCCCTTCATGGCGCTGGCAGCGCTCGAGACCGGCAAGCGGACTGCCTCGCAGGTGGTGCACGACGGCGGCACCTTCGTGTTCGGCGGCCACGTGTTCCGCAGCTACGGCGACAAGGGCGCGGGCTCGGTCGACCTGCACATGAGCATCGTCAAGTCGAGCAACGTCTACTACTACTCGCTGGCCAACGAGATGGGCGTGGACCTGATGCACGACTTCATGAAGCCGCTGGGCTTCGGCCAGTACACCGGCATCGACATCTTCGGCGAGGTGCGCGGGGTGCTTCCCAGCCAGGACTGGAAGCGCAACTACTACAAGCGGGCCGAGCAGAAGAAGTGGTACGCGGGCGAGACCATTTCGCTGGGCATCGGCCAGGGCTACAACAGCTTCACCATGCTGCAGATGGCGGGAGCGCTGGCCACGGTGGTGAACAACGGCGTGAAGCACAAGCCGCACCTGGTGATCGCCACGCAGGATTCCTCGAGCAAGCAGGCGGTCCCGGTCCCCAAGGCACCGGCAGTCAACCTGGGCTACCGGCCGGAGCACCTGGCGGCCATCAAGCGCGCGATGGTGGGCGTGACGCAGCAGGGCACGTCGACGCGCGTGTTCCAGGGCGCGCAGTACCTCTCCGGCGGCAAGACCGGCACGGCGCAGGCGGTGGGCGTGGCGCAGGGTGCCAAGTACAACGCCTCCAAGCTCGAGGAACACCAGCGCGACCACTCGCTGTACATCGCCTTCGCCCCCGCGGAGGACCCGAAGATCGCGCTGGCCCTGATCGTGGAGAACGCCGGCTTCGGCGCTGCCGCCGCCGCACCGATCGCGCGGCGCGTGTTCGACTACTGGTTGCTCGGCCAGTATCCGAGCGAGGAAGACATCGCACTGACGCGCGAGAGCAAGTCCGCCAATCCCGTCGGCACGCCGCGGCTCGCGTCCGAAGCGGCCTGGCCGCCCGCGAACAGCCCGGCGGCAGCCGCTGCCGCGGCCGCGATGGGCCCCGCTGCGGCGGGCAGCTCGCAGGTCGCCGCCGTCGCGCCTTCCTCGATGATCGCGGCCGCCTTTGCGCCGGGCGTGGCGGGCACGCCGACGTCGAGCGGCGCCGGGACGATCTGGGTGCCGCGCTGGCGCCCCGAAGCGGCGAATGCGCCGATGAACCCCACGCCGGCCACGCCGGTGAAGCCGGCCAAGACGGCATCGGTGCGCACCAACGTCCTCGGCGGCGGGGCGGCCGGGCGGCCGCAGCGCAATGCGGGATCGCCGGACGCACCGGCGCCGGCACCGCTGGCGATCACGTTGCCGCCGGCGGACGCGCCGGCAGCGGCCCCGGCCCCGGCGCAGTGATCGCCGCCGCCTGCAGCAGCCAGGCGGTCACGGTCTCCGGCATCGCCAGCACCCGGCCAGGAAAGGGCCCGGTGGGAAAGCCGACATGGCCGCCCTCGCGCGGCTGCCACAGCGTCACCTGGTCTCCCACCTCTCCCGCGCGCGGCAGGCTCGCCGCCGGCACGAAGGGATCGTTGCAGGCATTGAGCGCCAGCGCCGGCACGCGGATGCGGTGCAGGTGCGGCTTGGCCGAAGCGCGGTCCCAGTAGTCCTCGACGTCCGCAAACCCATGCAGGGGCGCGGTGAAGATGTCGTCGAACTGGTAGAGGTCACGCGCCTGCAGCAGCGCATCGCGGTCGAACAGGCCCGGGTGCTGCGCCCACTTGCGCAAGGCCTTGGGCTTCATGCTGCGCAGGAACATGGTGGTGTAGACCATGCGGTTGAAGCCGCGCCCGATGGCGTGGCCGCCCGCCGCCAGGTCCAGGGGCGAGCACACGGAGGCGACCGCACGCACCAGGCGTTCCGCGGATGCGCCGGACTCCCCGGCCCAGCGCAGCAAGGCATTGCCGCCCAGGGAGATGCCGACGGCGATCACCGGACCCGCGTGGCGCTCGCGCAGGCGCTCCAGCATCCACTGCACCTCCTCGTGGTCCCCCGAGTGGTAGGCGCGCGGCGCCAGGTTCAGCTCGCCGCCGCAGCCGCGGAAGTGGGGCACGACGAAGGCCAGTCCCAGGCGCGCGGCGCAGTCCGCGAAGGCCTCGGCGTAGTGGCTGCGCGAGGAGCCCTCCAGTCCGTGGAACAGCACCAGCAGGGGCGCGCCGGCGGACATTTCACGCGCGAGGAAGTCGACGTCGACGAAGTCGCCATCCGGCGTGTTCCAGCGCTCGCGCCGGTAGGCGGGCGAGGCGCCACGCGTGCGCTGCGCGAACAGCGCGGGCCAGATGGTCTGGAGGTTGCCGCCGGGGAGCCACCACGGCGCCTGGTAGCCCTGCATTGTTCCCTAGTGCAGGATCGCGGGTGCGTTCGAGACCTCCTGGATCTCGCTCGTGGTGCCCGGACTCGCGTGGTGCGCGACGATGCGCCAGCCCTGCGCGGTGCGGTGGTACACGTTGGTCGCGATGACCCACGCGGTGGTGGGCCCCTGGGGCGTGAGCACCTCGACGCGCTCGAGCACGTTGTGCACGCAGCTGCCCACCGCCATGGTCTTGCGCACCCGCTCGGGCCAGGCCCGCACCGTGCGTCCTTCGCTGAACATCGCCTCGAAGGTCGCGCGGATGGCGGTCGCGCCGATCACGCGCGGACCGCCGGGATGGATGCAGAAGATCTCGTCTTCGTCGGCCCAGCAGGCCATCAGCCTGTCGATGTCGCCGCGCTGCAGGGCGTCGTAGAAGGCGGCTTCGATGTCGTCGGCGTCGCCTTCGAGGTTGGCTTGCTGGAGCTTGGACTTGCGCATGTAGTGAAGGTTTTGCCGGACATTGTGCCCCGGCGGCATCAGCCCAGCCAGCGGCGGGCCACCAGGGCGACATCCTGCTGCGCGGCCTGCCACACGAGTTCGGGTGCGGCCACGTGGATGCCGGGCGGGGCGATGCGCAGCGCCACCGACAGCAGCTCCGCGACCTTGACGGCGCGCACCGGCTGCTCGCTCGAGGGAATCATGTACTTGAAGATGCCCAGCATCCAGTGCGCCAGGCGCGAGCCCGCGCTCGCGTGCACCACCTTGCCGGGCTGCTGCGCCGAACGCAGGATCAGCAGGCGCTCGAAGCCGAGGCCCGCGATCGCCTGCTCGTCGAGCGTGGCCAGTCCTCGCTTGAGTGCCTCCGGCAGGCGCCCCGGCGCATGCGGCAGCACCACGGCCAGCGTGCGCACGGCAGACTGCCGCATCCAGCGCGCCAGCGGCAGCAGTTGCTCGGGGGCCGGGGTCCACAGGGCCCGCTCGCGTTCGTAGAACATGCGCGGCGGATCGAACAGCACGACGCCGACGTCGGCCGGGGCCAGCGGCCACTCGGCCGGATCCTCCGAGGGTACGACCGTCGTGCGCACGCCGCGCACGCCCTCGGTGATCGGCTCGCGCGCGAGCACCTGCGTGTGCTCGAAGGCCGAGGAGCCCACCAGCCGCCGCAACACTTCGTTGCCCAGCACGCCGGTCGCGCCGGCGATGAGCAGGCGCGGCTTGCCCGCGGATGGGATGCGACGTGCGGCGGCATGAAGCACTTGAAGGGGGTCCTGCCGCATCCCATCTATGCTACCTTCGCGCGACTTTGCCGAGATGGGAAGGAAAGAAGATGAAAAGATGGCTCCTGATCCTCGCCGTGCTGCTTTCGCTCACGGGCTGCGGCTACAACGATTTCCAGCGCCTGGACGAGCAGTCCCGCTCTGCGTGGAGCGAGGTGCTGAACCAGTACCAGCGCCGGGCCGACCTCGTGCCCAACCTGGTGGCCACGGTCAAGGGTGAAGCGAACTTCGAGCAGGAGACGCTCACGCGCGTGGTGGAAGCGCGCGCCAGGGCGACCTCGGTGCAGGTGACGCCGGACACGCTGAACAACCCGCAGGCCATGCAGCGCTTCCAGCAGGCGCAGGGCGAACTCTCCAGCGCGCTGTCGCGCCTGCTGGTGGTGAGCGAACGCTACCCGGACCTCAAGGCCAACGCTGGCTTCCGCGACCTGCGCGTGCAACTGGAAGGCACGGAAAACCGCATCACCGTCGCACGCAACCGCTACATCCAGACGGTGCAGGAGTACAACGTGCTCGCGCGCAGCTTCCCGACCAACCTGACCGCGATGGTGTTCGGCTACGAGCCCAAGGCCAACTTCACCGTGCAGAACGAAGCGCAGATCGCGGTGCCGCCCACGGTGGACTTCGGCAAGCCCGCGGCGCCGGCCGCGCCGGCAACCCCGTCCGCGCCCGCCACGGCTCCCGCCGCCCCGGCGACACCGGCCGCCCCCGCCGCTTCACGCTGACGTGAAGCGCCTCCTCGCGCTGCTGCTTGCGCTGCTGGCCTGCGCGCTGGCGGCGGCGCAGGGCGTGCTGCCGGTGCCGGAACTCGCGGCACGCGTGATCGACCAGACCGGCACGCTCGATGCGATCCAGCGCAAGGCGCTGGAGGACAAGCTCGCTGCCTTCGAGCAGAAGAAGGGCTCGCAGATGGTGGTGCTGATGGTGCCCACCACGCAGCCCGAGGACATCGCGAGCTACGCCAACCGCGTGGCCAACACCTGGAAGATCGGCCGCAAGGACGTGGGCGACGGCATCCTGCTGATCGTGGCCAAGGACGACCGCAAGGTGCGCATCGAGGTGGCCAAGACGCTCGAGGGCGCGGTGCCGGACCTTGCCGCCAAGTTGGTGATCGACGAAGCGATCACCCCGCGCTTTCGCACCGGCGACTTCGCCGGTGGCCTGCAGGCGGGCGTGGACCAGTTGATCGCCCGCGTGACCGGCGAGGCACTGCCGGCACCGCCGCAAGCAAGGGCGCCCGCGGAACGCAGCGCCAGCGGCGGCATCGACTTCTTCGGGCTCGCGCTGATGTTCTTCATCGCGATCCCGGTGGTGGGCGGCATCTTGCGCGGCATGCTCGGGCGCAAGCTGGGCTCGCTGGCCACCGGCGGCGGAGTCGGCTTCCTGGCGATGACGCTCACTTCCAGCGTGGGGCTGGCCGTCATCGCCGGCATCTTTGCCTTGCTGCTGTCGATGCTCTCCGGCGGCGGCAGGGGCCTGGGCGGGCGGCGTCGCGGCGGCTTCGGCGTCCCCATCATCCTGCCCGGGCCGGGCTGGGGCGGTGGCGGCGGTGGCGGCTGGGGCGGCGGCGGCGGCGGCGGCGGCGGCTTCAGTTCCGGCGGCGGGGGCGACTTCGGTGGCGGCGGCGCCTCGGGAGACTGGTGATGATCAAGCGCCTGCAACGCATCCTGCGCCATCGCTGGCTCGACGACGACGACACGCGCCGGGCCGTTCCGCCGGAGCTCGGCCGGCGCCTGGCCGAGCGCGTCGCTGCGAGCGAGCGGCGCCACAGTGGCGAAGTGCGCATCTACGTCGAGGCGAGCCTGCCACTGAGCTACCTCTGGCGCGACGCCAAGCCGCGCGAGCGGGCCATCGCCATGTTCGGCAAGCTGGGGGTGTGGGACACCGAACAGAACAACGGCGTGCTGATCTACCTGTTGTTGGCCGAACACGCGATCGAGGTTGTCGCCGACCGTGGCCTGAGCCGGCACGTGCCGCCGCAGCAGTGGCAGGAGATCGTGCAGCACATGAGCGCGGCTTTCCGGGCGGGGCGCTACGAGGAAGGTCTGACGCAGGCGGTCGACGAAGTGACGGCGCTGCTGGTCACGCACTTCCCGCTGGCAGTGGGCGCGGCGAACGCCAACGAACTGCCGGACGAACCGGTGCTGGGGTGACTCCCTCTCCCCTTGGGGAGAGGGTCGGGGTGAGGGGCAGGCGCGCCACCGCCCTCACCCCTACCCTCTCCCGCGAAGCGGGAGAGGGGGTCAGGCATCAATCCCGCACTTCCCCATTCGGCCGCAGCAGCGCCATGCCGACATACGTGCCGCCGTGGCGGAAGTTCGGCTTGAAGTCGACCACGTAGCCGCCCGCGTCGTAGCGGCCCAGCGCCGACAGCGACTGCTGCAGCGAGGCGCGCGTGACGGTGCGGCCCGCGCGCTTCATGCCTTCGACCAGCACCTTGGCCGCGATGCACGACTCCAGCGCCGTCACCGACAGCGCCTCCTTGTAGCCGGCGGCCGTCCAGGCGTCGTTGCACTCCTTGACCACCGGAATGCTCTGCTTGTTCGGCGTGGGCACCGTGAGCGCCACCGACACGCCGATCGCGTCGTTGCCCAGCGCCTTGGCCAGCTGGCTCGCGCCGGCGAACGACAGGCTGGTCACCATCGTCGCGCGACCGGCGGCCTTGAGCTTCTTGATCATCTGCGCGGCGGGCGCATACAGCGTGGTGACCACCAGCACGTTGGGGTCGGACTTGATCACGTCGCGCACGTTCTGGTCGGTGATTTCCACGTTGCGCTTGATGGCCACGGACACTGGCTCGCGGTTGAACTTCTTTAGCACCGTAGCCACCGTCTCGAAGTTCTGCTTGCCGACCGTGTCGTCGTAGTGCAGCACCGTCACCTTGGTGCTGCCCAGGTTGCCCCAGAAGTTGATGATCTTGCCGATCTCGTCCGCATAGGTCGAACGCACGGTGTAGACGTAGTCGTTCTGCTTGCGGATCGTGTCCGCGCCGGTGAAGGGCGCGAAGAACGGCACCTTGTGCTCCTGCACCGCCGGCATGGCGGGGATGCTCAGGGTGGACGACGCGTACCCAAACAAGGCGACGGCGTTTTCCTCGTTCACCAGCTTGGCCGTGTTCTCGCCCGAGAGCTTGGTGTCGTTCTTGTCGTCGAGGGTCACCAGCTTGATCCGGGCGCCGCCCACGCCGCCGGCGTCGTTGATCTTCTTGAAGTAGGCCAGCGCACCGTTGCGGATGTCGTTGCCGAGTTCGGCGTTCGCGCCGGTCAGCGGCGCCGACTGGCCGACGACGATCTCCTGGGCGAAGGCGGGGGCGGCTGCGAGCAGCAGCGTGCAGGCGAGGAAGCGCATGGATTCTCCAACGGCAGCGGCCTGGGGGCCGTCTCCCCGCAAGCGTACCGTTGCTCGGCCATATCCGTGCTCGGGTCTGACCCGCACGCGAAGGACGAGCTGCGGCCCCAGCGATGCTGACCTACAGCGTCCGACAAGCTCGCAGCACACGCCGGCGCTCCCGCAGCAAGCAGACTTGCGCCCCATGCAGCAATGGCCGCAGACCCTATGGATCGCCCGGCACGGACAGAGCGCCGGCAACGTCGCCCGTGATGCGGCCGAAGCTGCGCAACAGCACCTGATCGACGTGCAGTTCCGCGACATCGACACGCCGCTTTCCGACCTGGGCATGGAGCAGTCGATGGCGCTCGGCCGCTGGTTCGGCGAACTGCCCGCGCAGGGCCGCCCCCAGGTGGTGTTGTGCTCCCCCTACGTGCGCGCGCGCGAAACCGCGCGCCTGCTGCTCGATCACGCCGGCCTGCAGCCCGGGCGCGACGTGCGCCTGCGCCACGACGAGCGCCTGCGCGAGAAGGAATTCGGCATCCTCGACCGCCTGACCAAGTACGGCATCCAGGCCAAGTACCCGGAGCTGCACGAGCAGCGCTCGCACGTGGGCAAGTTCTACTTCCGCCCGCCCGGCGGCGAGAGCTGGTGCGACGTGATCCTGCGCCTGCGCAGCCTGACCGAGATGGTCACGCGCGAACACGCCGGCGAGCGCGTGCTGGTGGTGGCGCACCAGGTCATCGTCAACTGCATGCGCTACCTGCTGGAGAACCTGGACGAGTCGCAGATCCTCGCCATCGACAAGCTCGGCGACGTGCCGAACTGCGCCGTCACCTCCTACCGGCTCGATCCGCAGGAAGACTGCCTGAAGCTGGACCTGGTCAACTTCGTGGCCCCGCTGGTCGAGTCCGGCACGCCGGTGACGGTGGCACCCGACCAGCCCACGGCCGCCAAGCCATGAGCCGCCGGGCCGCCCCAAGGCGAATCGCCCCGCAGCGCTCGGCGCGGAGGGGCTTCTTGTGACCGCGCACGTGGACGTGGACGAGGCGCTGCTGCGCGAGTGGCGCCTGCCAGAGGCGGATGTCGACGGCGACAAGGAGCGCCGCGGACGCGTGCTGGTGGTCGCGGGCAGCCGCGAGATGCCGGGAGCGGCGATCCTCGCAGGTGTGGCCGCGCTGCGTGCCGGCGCCGGCAAGCTGGCCATCGCCACGCCGCAATCGGCCGCCCCGCTGGTGGCGGCGGCGGTTCCCGAGGCGCGGGTGATCGCCTTGCCCGAAGCGTCCGACGGTGGGCCCACCGCGTTCGGCCTGTCGCTGCTGCAGTCGCTCGCTCCCAAGGCTGCCTCCGTGGTGGTGGGGCCCGGCATGATCGGGCGCGAATCGACCTTGGCATTCGTCCAGGCGCTGCTGCCGCTGGTGCGCGGCTCGGTCGTGCTGCTCGATGCCTTGGCGATGGATGCCGTGCGCAGCATCGGCCGCTTCGACCAGCCGGTCGTGCTGACGCCGCATGCGGGGGAAATGGCGCACCTCACGGGGCATGACAAGGAAGACGCGCAGGAGGAGCCGCGGCCGATGGCCTTGCGGCACGCGGCGCTGTGGAATGCCGTCGTTGCGCTGAAGGGACCGACCACCTGCGTGGCGGCGCCGGACGAGCGCGCCTGGCTGCATTGCGCGCATGCGCCGGGCCTGGGAACATCCGGATCCGGCGACGTGCTGGCCGGAATCATCGGCGGCCTGGCCGCGCGCGGCGCGACGCCGGAGCAGGCCGCGGTGTGGGGCGTTGCGCTGCACGCGCGCGCGGGACAGGTGCTGGCGCAGCGGCAGGGGACGATCGGGTACCTGGCGCGGGAACTGGCGGCGGAGGTTCCGGCGTTGATGCACGGCTTGGCTGCGTAGCTTCGCTCGTCGCTACGACAGCACATCCTCCAGCCGCAACTCCAGCAGCTGCGAAGGACGCTTCGGATCGTCCGCATCCGTCACGAGCAGCAGGCGCCCTCCCGGCGCCAACGCCATGCCTTCCACCTTGGGCGCGCCGTGCAGCGGATGCATCGCCTGCACCCGCCCCTGCGCCGTCACCCACCCGATCGCCGAGCCTGTGCACGCGCCATCGGCGTAGCTGTCGTCGGTCGCCTCCGCAACCGCGCTGAAGATCCAGCCTGCACCGGGCAACGCGACCGCATCGGTGATGCCGTAGGGCACGTCGCCCACGCGGCCGGCATCCAGCGGCTCCACCTGCAGGGTGGACGGAACCGTGCCGCTCTCCAGCCACCGCAGGACTTCGATCATCGGCATGCCCACGACCGTGTTTTGCGCTTGCCCCTGGTTGGCGCGCGCCAGCAGGAGCAGGTCTTCGCCGCACACGAGGCCGCCCTCGATGTTCAGGTCCTGCAGCTGCGATGCAAGCTGGCCGTAGAGAGGACCGAGATCGAGCTCGCGCCCGCCCTGCGGCTGCCCGGCGGCATCGAGGTCGAGCAGGAAACCGCGTTGCCGGTTCGGCCGCGAACCGGAGCCGAGCGCCAGCAGGCGCAGGGGGGCTCCCGGTGCGGGAAGCGCCAGCAGCACTTCGAGGTCGGGCTTCAGCCGCTTGCGCGCCGCCGCATCGTGCGGCAGGTCGCCTGCCCGCAGGCGATACAGCCGCACCGGCTCTCCCGCTCGCGGCGGAAAGTCGAGCGTCGCGAGGTGGTGCTCGTCGTCCGCAATCAGGTACAGCCGATCGTGCGCGAACACGAGGCCGCTGGCCGCGCTCAGGTGCCGCTGTCCACGAGGGTGATCTTCGGGACGCACCTTGAGCTCGCAGAGGAAATGGGGCCGGAGCATCGCGGGATTATGGAAACGCACCGCGCGGGCGCCGCTGCTCGGCCGATGAAACATTCTTGTATCGGCCTTGCAGCTCGCGCCCGGGCCGGAGGCAGGTCTGTCATAGAACGAAATCCCGTGCAGCCCCTAGTGCAGAGCACACGCATCGATACAAGCTTTACGTGACGAAGAAAACGCAGGCGCCCGACCCCGAAAAATGCGCGAGCTCCGGTCATCGCCGGAAACCCATCACGCCCTTTATTCGGAGAACGATGCATGCCCCCTTTCACCCGCGCTTCGGCGGCCACCCTCCTCATGCTCTCCCTCGTCGCCTGCGGCGGCGGCGGCGGCGGTGGTGACGGTGGCGACGCGCCGCCCGCCAATACGCCCGCCACCCTGGGCGACACCGTCGCATTGACGGCGTCGGGACGGCTGGTGTCCTTCGACCGCGCGGCGCCGGGGACCGTCAACACCTCCGTTGCCGTCGCGGGGCTGCGCACGGGCGAGACCCTGCTGGGCATCGACACCCGCCCGGCTGATGGCCGCCTGTACGCGCTCGGCAGCGCCGGGACCATCTACGTGGTGGATCCCGCCACCGGGAACGCGACGCAGGTGTCCACGCTCAGCGCGACCGCCGGCGACGACAACCCGTTCACGAGCCTGTCCGGGAACAACTTCGCCGTGGACTTCAACCCCGCGGTGGACCGCTTGCGCGTGGTGAGCGACAGCGGACAGAACCTGCGCATCAACGTCGACACCGGCGCGACCATCACCGATGGCGCCATCAACCCGGCCGGGGCCTCTGCCACGGCGGCCGCGTACACCAACTCTTTCGCCGGCACCACGTCCACGCAGCTCTACGTGCTCAACGGGGCCGCCGGGCGCCTGCAGCTGCAGGACCCGCCGAACGACGGGACGCTGGATGCGGGCGTGCCGCTCGGCGTCACCGCGGACGGAGCCAACGGCTTCGACATCGATGCGCGCACGAACACCGGCTACGCAGTGCTGCAGGTGGGCAATGACGTGGCGCTGTACACCATCAACCTGCGTGCCACGACGGCCGCCGCCACGCGCGTGGCGGCCATTCCCGGTGTCGGTCCCCTGCGCGGCATCGCGCTGCGCGCGGTCGCCGCGCCTTCGGTGCTGGGACTCACCAGCGGCAACCGCCTGCTCGCATTCGACCCGCGTTCGCCCAATACCATCACGTCGAACGTGGCGGTCAGCGGACTCGGCGCCGGCGAGACGCTGGTGGGCATCGACTTCCGACCGCGCGACGGGCTGTTGTGGGGGCTCACCGGAGCCGGCCGTCTCTACACCATCGATGCGGGCACCGGCGTCGCCACCCTGCGGGCGACGCTCACCGCCGACCCGGCCGACACGACGCTGCCCTTCACCGGCCTGAGCGGCACCGTCACCAGCGTGGACTTCAACCCGGCTGCCGATCGCCTGCGCGTGATCACCAGCACCGGGCAGAACCTGCGCATCGTGGTCGAGACGCAGACGGTGGGCGGCGTGACGGTGACCGCCGGCCACACGACCACGGACCTGGTCCTCAACCGCGCGTCGGGTGTCCCCTCCATCGTCGCGTCCGCGTACACCAACAGCTTCGCAGGCACGACGTCCACCTCGCTGTTCAACCTCGAGGAGAACGCCGACCAGCTGACGCTGCAAAGCCCCCCGAACGACGGCACGCTGACCAACGTGGGCCCGCTGGGGCTGGACATCACGGGCCGCGCCGGCTTCGACATCGCCGGCGGCAGCAACGGCCTTGCGCTGGCGGCGCTGCGCTCCGGCACCACCGGGCCGTTCTCGCTGTATTCGGTGACGCTCTCCACGGGCGCCGCCCGCCTGTACAACAACACCTCGGGCAATGCGGCGCCGTCGCAGATCGGCGGGGCCAGCGGGCCGGCCGACCTGGTGGACATCGCCGTGCGGCTGTAGGGCCGGGCGGACCCTGCGCCTGGCGCGCGGGGTCCGCTGCGAGTGCGTCAGCGCTTGTAGATCCCGCAGGTGACCAGCACGCCGCCGGCGCGCTGGATGTAGTTGCGCTTGGCGCGGATCTCGTTGGTGACCGGGTGGGCCCACTTGTGGTCCATCCAGCCGCTTCCCTGCGCGCGGGCGATGCGGGCCATTTCCGCGATGAACAGCTTGCCGTCGACGTCGCGGCTGTCCGGCCCCATGCCAACGTTGCGCCGGTTGTTGCCATGCGCCAGCAGGATGGCCTGGTCCACGCTGATCACCATCAGGTAGAGGTCGCGGTCGACGAAGCGGCCCTTGCCCAGCTTGTCGACCTCCGCCACCAGCGCGTCCGCGCCGTGGCTGCGCGCGTACTCGCAGGCAGCCTGGACCAGCGCCACCGCCTCGTCGGCATTGCCGTATTCGCGCGAGCCGAGCTCGAAGCCCGACACGGACTTCAGCAAGGAGACCGCCTCGGCATTCAGCGTCGCGGCCGTGCGCGTGGCGTCCTCGACCAGCGAGGCGTTCTCCTGCGTGATCCGGTCGATGCGCGCGATGGCACCGGTGACCGCTTCGATCCCGGCGCTCTGCTCGCGGCTGGCCGCGTCGATCTGGGCGATGAGTTGCGCGACCTGGTCGATGGAGCCGACCAGGTCGCCGATCGCCCGGCCGGCGGCGTCTACCTGGGTGCCGCCGGCCTCCACGCGCGCGGCAGCCTCGCCAATCAAGGTCTTCACGTCGCCCGCCGCCTTGGCACAGCGCAGCGCGAGCGCGCGCACTTCGCTCGCCACCACCGCGAAGCCGCGGCCCTGCTCGCCGGCACGCGCCGCTTCGACGGCCGCGTTCAGCGCCAGGATGTTGGTCTGGAACGCGATGCCGTCGATCACGCCGATGATGTCGCCGATGCTGCGGGAGCTCTGCTGGATCGCCGCCATCGTCTGGACGACGCCCTGCATCAACTCGCCACCCGTGTCCGCGTGTTCGCTGGAGGAGGCCACCAGCGCGTTGGCGCACTGCGCGTTCTCCGCCGTCTGCCGCACGGTGGCCGTGAGCTGTTCCATCGACGCCGCGGTTTCCTGCAGCGATGCGGCCTGGGTCATCGTGCGCTGCGACAGGTCGGTGTTGTCGCGGTTCATCTGCGACGACGTGGCCGCCACGGTCATCATGCCCGCGCGCACCTGGCTCACGATCGCGAACAGGCGCGCATGCAGTTCCTGCAGCGACTGCTGCAGGTGGCCGTGGCCGGCGTTGGCAGCCTGGGTGAGGTCGCCGCTCGCCAGCCGCCGAGCTTCGCTGCGCACGGCATGCAGGGGCTTGAGTACGCGCTGGACGATCCACCAGCCGGACCCGCCGGCCAGCAGCGCGCCGCAGGCGCCGAGGACGAGGGCGGCCAACAGGCTGCCGCCCTCCCGCCCGTCGGCGGCGAGCCAGGTGAGGGCAGCGACGAGCAGGACAAGTGCCCCGCAGGCCGTCGCGAGGCTGCCTTCGACGGAAACGCTGTGGGCGCGCGCCGGCCGCGCATCGGCGGGGCCCGCGAGGGCCATGGTGCTGGAGGGTTGGAAGTCGGACATGGCGAAGGCTCGGAACCTTCGCTTGTAGCCGCTTTCCGCGGCTCAGTCACTTCCGGTTACACGCCGCGTTGTGGGAGCGCTGCAGCAACGCGGGTCAGGCACGCTGGCCACGTCCCCGAGGCAACACTTTCGGCTACGTCGGCCGGCGCGGCGGGCTTCCCGCGATGCCGAGCGCGTCCTGCAGCCCTGTGGGGGTGAGCGGCTTGACCAGGTGCAGGTCGAAGCCCGCAGCCAGGGTCCGCTGCCGGTCGGACGATTGGCCCCAGCCCGTGAGCGCGACCAGCTTGGTGGCGGCGAGCCTGGGATCCCCGCGAATGCTGCGGGCCGCCTCGAGTCCATCCATCACGGGCATGCCCAGGTCCAGGAAGGCGACCTCCGGCGCGAACTCGCGCGCCAGCGCCACGGCCTGGCGCCCGTCGGACGCGGTGACCACTTCGTGCCCCGCCGCGCGCAGCAGGCACGCCAACGTTTCGGCCGCATCCGCATTGTCATCGGCCACCAGGATCCGCCGGGCCGGCTGCGCGGGCTCCGCGTCGCTGTCTGCCTTTGCGTCGACCGGCCCGTCCCGCCTGCGGGGAAGCGTGACCCGGAAGGTGCTGCCGCGGCCCGCACCCTCGCTGCGGAGGTCCACCCGCCCGCCGTGCAGGCGCACGAGGCTGTCGACGAGCGCCAGGCCGATGCCGAGGCCGCCTTCGGAGTGCACCTGGTGGTCGCGCACCTGCGAGAAGAGCTCGAAGACGCCGGGCTGCTGCTCCGGCGGGATGCCGATGCCCGAGTCGCTGACGCTCACCGCCACCTCGCCTTCGCCAGCCGTGGCCGTCACGTCGATCGTCCCGCCGGCCGGTGTGTACTTCACCGCGTTGGAGAGCAGGTTGGAGAAGACCTGCGTGAGGCGATCCGCGTCGCCCGACACGAACACGTCATCCCCCGGCAGGCTGACGCCCAGGCGATGCCGCTTCGCATCCAGCGCGGACTGCACCGCCTCCAGGCTGCGCGCGAGCACGTCGCGCACCGCGACGACCTCCTGCACGATGCGCACCTTGCCCGAGGTGATGCGCGCCACGTCCAGCAGGTCATCCACCAGCCGGATCAGGTGGTTCAGCTGCCGGTCCATGAGATCGAGCGTGCGGCTCGACGTGGACTCGCCCTGGTGGGTGAGTCGCAGGATCTGCATGCCGTTCTTGATCGGCGCCAGGGGATTGCGCAGCTCGTGCGCCAGCATGGCCAGGAACTCGTCCTTGCGCTGGTCGGAGGCGCGCAGGGCCGCTTCGGCAAGACGCCGCTCGGTCACGTCCAGCACGAACTCGATCACCTCGTCGCCGATCTTGCGAGGCGCGAACAGCCCCCACCAGCGGGAGCCGTCCTTGCGGATGTATTCCTTCTCGTACGGGACCGCTTCGCCCCACGTGGTCACCTGCCGCACGGCATTCCAGGACGCCGGGTGGTGCTCGGGCGGGGTGAGCTCCTGCCAGGTCTTGCCCATCGCCTCGGCATGGCTGTAGCCGCTCATGCGTTCGAAGCCTTCGTTGATGTCCACCAGGCCGAAGGCGGGTCCCCAGGAGATCACGCCCACGGTCGTGATGCGCCGCATCCCGATGAGCCGCTCGACCATCCGGCGATGCTGCGTGATATCGCGCAGCCGCAGCCCGACGGCGGACGACTGCCCTGGCAGCGGAAAGGCATGGACCTCGAGCCATCTCGGCGCCGCGAGCGCCACGCAGGCCCGCAGCTCCTCGCCCGAGTCTGCGACATCGGCGAGCAGGTCGCGCCAGGGCGCCTCGGCGAGGAAGCCGTCCCTGCCGGTGGAGAGGCCCTCGGCCGCGACGAAGCGCCGGAAGCTGCGGTTCGCGTGCAGCACGTGGAAACCGCCGCGCTGCACCGGCCCATCGGCAACCGGCGCCAGGACACAGCAGCACTCGTCGGCCGTGTCGAAGAAGGTCGCGAAGACGCTTCCGATGTCGGTGGTCGAGCTCGGATCCATTCGAGCCGATTCTGGCGCGCCCTGGGTCGGGGGCTCGTAGGAACACGGGCAGCGGCGGTGAGCGACAGCTGCGCCCCCATGAAAAAAGCCCCGTGACTTGCGGCACGGGGCTCCAGGGCGCGGGTTTTTAGCGCGTTCTTATTCAGTGAGGACCGAGCAGTCGCATTCGCTTCCTGGTCCGTCCCCAAGTCATTACTTTTTCTGCCGGTACTTGCGCAGCGCGGCGATCTGGGCGGCCATCACGGCAAGCTCGGACTGGGCTTTCGCCAGGTCGATGTCGGTCTTCGCGTTCTTCAGCGCCTCTTCGGCGGCGGCGCGGGCGACGTTGGCCTTCTCCTCGTCCAGGTCCTTGCCGCGGATCGCGGTATCGGACAGGACGGTCACGCGGTTCGGCTGCACTTCCAGGATGCCGCCGGCGACGAAGACGAATTCCTCGCCGCCGTCGGCCTTCTCGATGCGCACCGAGCCGGGCTTCACGCGCGTGATCAGCGGCGTGTGGCGCGGGTAGATGCCGAGTTCGCCGGCTTCGCCGGGCAGCGCGACGAAGCGCGCTTCCCCGGAGAAGATCGACTCCTCGGCGCTCACCACGTCGACGTGGATGGTCGCTGCTGCCATGGCTTAGGCCGCCAGCTTCTTGGCCTTCTCGAAGGCCTCGTCGATCGTGCCGACCATGTAGAAGGCCTGCTCGGGCAGGTGGTCGCATTCGCCGGCCGCGATCATCTTGAAACCACGGATGGTTTCCGACAGCGGCACGTACTTGCCCGGCGAGCCCGTGAACACTTCAGCGACGTGGAAGGGCTGCGACAGGAAACGCTGCATCTTGCGCGCGCGTGCCACGGCCAGCTTGTCTTCCGGCGACAGTTCGTCCATGCCCAGGATGGCGATGATG
>DATAGN010000569.1:0-6193 GCA_036263715.1 Ramlibacter sp. | reverse complement strand
TCCGCGGGCATGACAGGTCGCATGGTCGCGTCGGCTCGTGGCAGCATCGGGGTCACGGACAGCAACACGAGCGAGAGGACGAGACCAGTGAGCAACTCTGCCTCCCCATCACCGCGGCTGGCGCGCGTGAGCACCGGCACGCCCGGGCTCGACGCGATCATCGGCGGCGGCTTCCTGCAATCCGGGGTCTACATCCTGCAGGGTGCGCCCGGTGCGGGCAAGACCATCCTGGCCAACCAGATCGTCCACCGCTACGCCGCCGCCGGCGGCCGCGTGGTGTACGTGACCATGCTGGCCGAGTCGCACGCCCGACTGCTGCAGCACATGCAGGCCTTCTCCTTCTTCGATGCAGCGCTGGTGCCCGAGCAGGTCTATTACGTCAGCGCCTTCAACGCGCTGCGCAGCGAGGGCCTCAAGGGCGTGGTGCAGCTGCTGCGCGACGAGATGCGCACGCGCGATGCCGGCATCGTCGTGCTCGACGGGCTCGTGATGGCCGCCAGCGCCGCGCGCAACGACGAGGAGCTCAAGCTTTTCGTCAGCGAGATCCAGGCGCATTCCACGCTGACGGGTAGCACGACCCTGCTGCTCGCCAGCGAGCGTGCCGACCGCCCGGAGTCGGCGGAGCAGACGATGGTGGACGGCATCCTGCTGATGCGCGAGCGCGCCTTCGGCCCCCGCCGCGAGCGCAACATCGAGATCGCCAAGTTCCGCGGCAGCAGCACGCTGCGCGGCAACCATGCCTTCGAGATCGGTCCGGACGGCATCACGGTGTACCCGCGGCTGGAGGCAGTGCGGCGCGAGGACGGCGACGACGGCGTGCTGCCCATCCCCGTGTCCAGCGGCATCCCCGGCCTGGATGGGATGTTTGACATCGGCGGCTTCGGCAAGGGCAGCATCACCGTCGTTTCCGGTCCGTCCGGGTCGGGCAAGACTTCGCTCTCGCTGCACTTCGTGGCCCAGGCGACCCTGCAGGACAAGGCGCTGTTCTTCAGCTTCTACGAGGCCGCCCCCACGCTGCTGCGCATGATGGACCTCATGGGCGTGCAGCGGCCGCCGGTTGGCTCGGTGGAGTTCATGTGGCAGCCTTTCGGCGAGAACATCCTCGACGGCATGGCCGCGAGCCTGCTGCAACGGGTGAAGGACACCGGCGCGACACGCCTGGTGATCGACGGCATCGGCGGCTTCATGGCGGCGCCCGCCTTCGCGGACCGGGGCGGTCCCTTCTTCGCCACGCTCATGAACCAGTTGCGCCGCATGGGCGTGACGACGCTGGTGACCGTGGAGGAGAACGATGCCACGGGCAAGCGCAACATCGACACGCCCACCATGTCGGCGCTGTGCGACGCGGTGCTGGAGAAGGTGGTGCGCAGCGAAGGCAGCATCAGGCGCTACATCGCCATCCGCAAGAGCCGCATCAGCCGCTGCGACCTGCGCGTGCGCGAACTGGTGCTCACGCCCAGGGGCATCGACGTCAGCCCGGAGGACCCGCGCGTTGTCCCCTGAGGACAAGGACCGGCGCCGCGGTGCGCAGGGCCGGCGGGTGCTGCTGGTGGACGACGAGCTTTCCAGCGCCGAGGTGCTGGCGCTCATCCTCGCCGGCGAGGACTACCACGTGACGCTGGCCGCCGACGCCCGCCAGGCGCTCGCGCGCCTGGACGAGGCGCGGCCGGACATCCTGGTGGTCGACTTCATGATGCCCGGCGTGAACGGCGCGGAGCTCGTCAAGGCCATCCGCAGGATCGCGCCATACGAGGACGTGCCCGTGCTCCTGATCAGCGGCGCGCCGGAGGCGGCGCTGCGCAGCTACGACCTCGCGTACGACGCCTTCCTGCGCAAGCCTTTCGGGCTGGAGCTCTTCCTGCGCACGCTCGGGGACCTGCGCAGCCCGCCGTGAGCGCTGCTATAAGGACGGATGCTGCGAGGCAACGTCCCTGAAGAACGGCCCCTTGCGGACGTGCGGGTGGTCCGCCGCTCCGCACGGCGCCTGCAGCGCCTGCTGCTCTGGAGCGTGGGCATCGTGCTGGTGCTGGTCTGGGCGGCGTGGGCGGAGATTGCGCGCCACGACCGCACGCAGGCGGTTGCCGCCGCGGCCCGGCGCCAGGCCAACCTGCTGACGGCCGTCTCCCATTACCTCGGTCGCGCCTTGAGCAACGCGGATGCGCTCGGCAGCTTCCTCGCACGGGCGTACACCACCCCGGGTACGGATTTCACCGCGGCCTTGTCCGAGCGCGCCGCCGCCAACGAGCTGTTCACCGAGATGGTCCTGTGCGGCAACGACGGCTTGGGCACCAGCACGCGCCCCGGTGGCGACAGGCGGGCGTGGTGCGGCGAGTGGCTGCGCGTGACGCCCGTTGGCGCGCGCAACCACCCGGCCCCGCCGGTTGGCGAGCAGGGCGTCAGCCACGTCCCGCTGCTCACCCACCTGCCGGCGACACCAGAGCGCCCGGCCGGCGTGCTCGCGCTCCTGGTGGAAGTGCCGCGCCTGCTGGGCCTGCTGCAGGACTACAGCATTCCCGACGAGACGGTGGTGCTCGTGCTGGGCGCGGACGGCGTTCCGCGCGCGCGCTGGCACAGCCAGCGCGGCATGGCCGACCAGCGCGCACCGGAGGCTGCGTTGCTGCCTGCGGTGGCCGCCAGCCGCGCAGTGGGGCAGCTGCATGCAGTCGACGGCCAGATCAAGGTCGTGTCCGCGCGCACGATGCCCGCGCGGCCCCTCGTGCTGATGGTGGCGACCGACCTCACGGCCACGCTGGCCGACCCCCACCGGCGTGCGCGCCAGGCCGCGCTGGTCGCTGCGCTCGTCTCCGTGCTGTTGCCGCTGTTCGCCCTGGTCCTGCTGCGCTTGCAGGGCCGCATCGCGGCGATGGCGGAGGACCTCGGCGATGCCCACGCGCGGCTGCAGGCACTGAACGCCCAGCTGGAAGAAGAGGTCCGCGCGCGCACCGCCGAGCTTGAACAGGCGTACCAGGAGCTGGAGACCTTCTCCTATACGGTGGCGCACGACGTCCGCGCGCCGCTGGCCACCATCGCCGGCTTCGCGCAGGCGCTGCAGGATGCGCCGTCCACGCAGGGCGATGCACGCGCCATGCACTTCGTGCGCCGCATCCAGGCCAATGCCGCGCAAATGAACGCGCTCACCGAGGCGCTGCTCGCCCTCGGCAAGCTGACGCGGGCCAGCGTCGTCAGCGCGCCGGTCGATCTTTCAGAGCTCGCCGCCGAAGTGCTCGCCGGGCTGCGCGAGAGGGACGCCGGCGCGCGCGACGCACAGGTGGACGTGCAGCCGGGCATCGTCGTGTCCGCCGATCCGGTGCTGATGCGCCAGGTGCTGGAAAACGTGCTGGGCAACGCCTGGAAGTTCACGGCGCGGCGCATGCCAGCACGGATCCGCCTGGACGCGAATCCCGGCCCGCAGGAGGGGTGGACCACCATCCGGGTCGAGGACAACGGCGAGGGCTTCGACGCGAGCCAGGTGCGCGACCCGTTCAAGCCCTTCCAGCGCATGCACGATGCGGCCGAGTTCCCGGGCACCGGCATCGGCCTGGCGACGGTGGAGCGCATCGTGCGGCTGCATGGCGGGACCGTGGCGATCGCGTCGGTCCCCGAGGCCGGCACGACCGTGTCCTTCACGCTCCCGGTCGCGCCGTCAGTCTGACCGAAAGCTGGCGCCTGCCCCGGCCGCAGGAAATTTCGCGGCATGCTCAAGAAATGGTCACCGTGTCGGAACCCGCATGGATCCTCGCTCTTCACGGCGCCGGCGCCGGTTGTCCACAGCCTTCTCCACGCCTTCTGTGGGCTGGCTCATCGCCGGACTGTGGTAGGCGGCTCGCCGGCATTGCGATGTCCTGCACCGAAGCGACGCCCCGCGTCAAGGCACGATTTGCCGCCGGCGGGGTATCCGCGAAGGCGACAGCCCGCCCGCGCCCGATCACCGACAATCGTCGCATGGCAAACAAAGAGATCGTCGCCGGGATGGCGGAAGAAGAGATCCAGGTCGTCATCGAGGACGAGGCGGAGCTGACCGCGAAGGAACTCGCGCAGGAGCGCAAGGCCGCGGTGGAAGAGCACAAGCGCAAGGCCTGGCTCGCCCACACGCCCGCGCAGCTGGCCGGCCGGATCCCGGTCTCCGTGTTCGCCATGGCGAACCACGTTCCCGACGCCTGATTGGACGACGGCAACCAGCTCGACGTGCCGCCGTCCTTCACGGCGCTGTTCACCACCCCCGGCGGGTACAAGCTGACCGAACCCCTGCGCGTGGTGCGCGAGCGCTACGAGCTGTGCGAGGACATGGCGCAGATGCTCACCGAGCAGGCGTCGGCGGCGCAGTTCAAGACCGGTGCGAGCGAGTCCGAGGTGCTGGCGGGCGTGCAGCAGGCGCTGTCGGCCGAAGGAGGTCCGCTCGGGGCCGCGGAAGCGCGGTGGGTCGCCACCCGCATTGCGGAACTGCTCGGGTGGCCGATGCCTGCACAATCGGCCCCATGACATCGAGACGCACGATCCTTGGCGGCTTGGTTTCCATGGCGGCGGCCCCGGCCTTCGGGCAAGGCACGGTCCGGCGCGTCGGCTTCCTCAGCCTCGTGGCGAACGAGCTGGAGGTCGAGACCGGACGCGCGTTCCGCACGCGCCTGCAGCAGCTCGGCCATGTCGAAGGCCGCAACCTCATCCTCGAGCACCGGTCCGCGCAAGGCCGACAGGACCAGCTGCCGGCGCTGGCCGAACAACTGCTGCAGTCGAAGCCGGACGTGCTGGTCTCCGGCTTGGGCACCTTGCCTGCCCTCGCACTCAAGAAGGCTGCGCCCGCGACGGTGCCGATCGTCTTCTGCGCCGTCGGTGATCCGGTGGCGGCCGGCCTCGTGGCGAGCCTCTCCAAGCCGGGCGGCAACATCACGGGCGTTTCCACGCAGGTGCCCGAGGTCGCCGCCAAGCGCCTGCAACTCGCGCGCGAGCTGATGCCCGAACTCAAGCGCGTGGCCGTGCTGATGAACCCCGACACACCGTCCACGCGCCAGTCGCGCGACGAGATCCTGCGCGCTGCGCCGGGGCAGGGCATCGAGGTGGCCGTTGCGGAATTCCGCAACGCCGCGGAGCTCGAGTCGGCGTTCGCGCGCGTGGTCGCCGCCCGACCCGGCGTGCTGGTGGTGCTGGAAGAGCCCCTCATGATCACGCTGCGTGCCGAGATCGCGCGGCGTGCCCTCGAAGCGAAGCTTCCCACGATCGCCGGCGTCAAGGAGGCGGTGGAGGCCGGGGCGCTCGTGTCCTATGGTGTCAGCCGCGCGGCCGCATTCGGGCGCGCCGCGGAGTTCGTGGACCGCTTCCTGCGCGGCGCGCCACCGGGGTCGCTGCCGGTGGAGCAGGTGGCGCAGTTCGACCTGGCGATCAACACGAACACCGCCCGGGCCATCGGCGTGCAGCTTCCCGCAGGCTGGCTGGTGAGCGCCGGTACCGTCGTCGGGCGCTGAGCCTCCTCAGGCGCCCTCGAGCGCCACCTTCACGCCGTACAGCGCCAGCATCCCGAGCACGTGCCCGATGGCGACGCCGGGCTCCCCGGCCTCGATGCGCCCGATCGTCTGCACGTGCACGCCCAGGCGCGCCGCGGCAGTGGCCTGGCCTTCGCCGGCGGCCAGGCGCGCCGCGCGGGCCGAGGCCCCCATGTCCTGGATCGCCTGCAACGCGGCGGGTGCGATGTCGACGGAAATGCGCTTGCCTTGAGCCATGGCGGCGATTCTCCTAGACTGGCCGGTCCACACGGAGGAACCACCTTGAAAACAGCCATGGCCAACGGGGCCCGCATCGCTTACCGCATCGACGGGCCCGAGGGCGCGCCCGCGGTGATGCTGTCCAACAGCCTGATGTCCACGCACCGCATGTGGGACCCGCAGGTGCCCGCGCTGGTCGAGCGCTTCCGGGTGCTGCGCTACGACACGCGCGGCCATGGCGCCTCCGAAGTCACGCCCGGTCCTTACACGATCGAGCAGCTGGCCGACGACGCGGCGGCGCTGGTCGAGGCCACCGGCCTGGGCGCGGTGCACTTCGTCGGCCTGTCCATGGGCGGGATGATCGGCCAGCAGCTCGCCGTGCGGCACCCCAGGCGCGTGCTGTCGCTGTCCCTGTGCGACACCGCCAGCGAAATGCCGCCGCGGTCCATGTGGGAAGGCCGCTTCGAGACGGCGCGCAAGGAAGGCATCGCCGGCCTGGT
>DATAGN010000568.1:0-2531 GCA_036263715.1 Ramlibacter sp. | reverse complement strand
ACGCCGAGTCGCGCCAGCGGGCTACGCAGGCGATCGAGCATTTCTTCCTGCGCAAGGAGCGTTAGCGACGACCTCGGCGTTCATGCGTCTTTGAACGCAGAGGACGCAGAGGTTACGCAGAGGACGCAAAGAAACCTTTTGGTTTTCCTCTGCGCACTCTGCGTAACCTCTGCGCACTCTGCGTTCCTCTTCTGAGCCAGTGAAACCTTTCCTAAGACAACAACTCGAGAGATTCCCCGTCCGACTGCAGGAACTCGACTTCTTCCTGTCGCAGCCGGACGTGGTGAACGATATGGAGCGCTACCGCGAGATCACGCGGGAGCACGCGGAGGTGTCGCAGGTCAACGGCGTGTACCAGCGCTTCCTGCAGCGCGAACGCGATCTCGCGCAGGCCCGCGAGATGCTGGAGGACGCCGACATGGCCGACATGGCGCGCGAGGAGATCGCATCCGCCGAAGCCGAACTGCCCGACCTCGAGGCCGAACTGCAGGCCCTGCTGCTGCCGCGCGACCCCGACGACGTGCGCAATACCTTCCTGGAAATCCGCGCCGGCACCGGCGGCGATGAATCGGCCCTGTTCGCCGGCGACCTGCTGCGCATGTACACGCGCTACGCCGAGCGCCAGGGCTGGCGCACGGAGGTCGTGAGCGAGAGCGAAGGCGAAGTCGGCGGCTACAAGGAAGTCGTGATCCGCGTCACCGGCGACGGCGTCTACGGCAAGCTGAAGTTCGAGTCCGGCGGCCACCGGGTGCAGCGCGTGCCCGCGACGGAAACACAGGGCCGCATCCACACCAGCGCCTGCACGGTCGCTGCCCTGCCCGAGCCCGACGAAGCGCAGGCCGTGCAGATCAACCCCGCCGACCTGCGCATCGACACCTTCCGGGCCTCGGGCGCGGGCGGCCAGCACGTGAACAAGACGGACTCGGCGGTGCGCATCACGCACCTGCCCACCGGCATCGTCGCGGAGTGCCAGGACGACCGCTCGCAGCACCGCAACAAGGCCAAGGCCCTGCAGGTGCTGGCCGCGCGCATCCAGGAAAAGGAGCGTTCCGAGCGCGCGGCCAAGGACGCGGCCACGCGCAAGGGCCTCATCGGCACCGGCGACCGCTCGGACCGCATCCGCACCTACAACTTCCCGCAGGGCCGCCTGACCGACCACCGCATCAACCTCACCCTCTACAAGCTGGGCGCGATCATGGAAGGCGACCTCGACGAGATCGTCGCGGCGCTGCTGCTCGCACGCCGCGCCGAGCAGCTGGAGGAGCTGGAAGTCGGCATGGGGGCCGCGCGCGCGTGACGCTGAAGGAGGCGCTCGCATCGGCCGCGGCGCTGGGCGTGACGCGCCTCGATGCGCAGTCGCTGCTGCTGCACGTGCTGGGGCGGGATTCGGGCGCGCGCGGCTGGCTGATCGCGCACGACGAGGATCCCTTGCCTGGCGAGGGCCAGGATCGCTTCGCGGCCCTGTGCACCCGCCGCGCCGCCGGCGAGCCGCTGGCGTATCTCACCGGATCCCGGGAGTTCTTCGGCCTGCCCCTGCAGGTGGACGCGCGCGTGCTGGTGCCGCGGCCCGACACCGAAACCCTGGTCGAATGGGCGCTGGAGGTGATGCGAGGCCTGCAGTCACCGCGCGTCCTCGACCTCGGCACCGGCAGCGGGGCGATCGCGCTGGCCATCCAGCACGCGCGGCCGGACGCCCGCGTGGAGGCCGTCGACCGCAGTGGCGATGCACTGGCCGTGGCGTCCGCGAACGCGCAACGGCTCGGCCTGCCCGTGCAGTTCCGCCAGGCGAACTGGCTGGAAGGCGCACGACGCTACCAGCTGATCGTCAGCAACCCGCCGTACGTTGCGGCGGCGGATCCGCACCTGCCGGCGCTGCGGCACGAGCCCCGGGAAGCGCTGGTGGCCGGGCCCGATGGGCTGGACGACCTGCGGGCGATCGTCACCGCCGCACCCGCGCACCTGGAAGCGGGCGGCTGGCTGCTGCTCGAGCACGGCTGGGACCAGGCCGCGGCCGTGCGCGAGCTGCTCGCCGCGGCGGGCTTCCAGGAACCGACGAGCCGGCGCGACCTGGCCGGCATCGAGCGCTGCACCGGCGGCCGGGTGCTTGAACTGGGATAATCCGAAGCAAGCTATCGGACAGGAGATTTTCCATGAGTGCACAGCAACGCATCGACGACCTGGTCAAGAACAACGACGTCCTGTTGTTCATGAAGGGCAACGCGTCCTTCCCGATGTGCGGATTCAGCGGCCGCGCGATCCAGATCCTCAAGGCCTGCGGGGTGGACCCCAAGCAGCTGAAGACGGTGAACGTGCTGGAGGACGACGAGATCCGCCAGGGCATCAAGGAATACAGCAACTGGCCCACGATCCCGCAGCTGTACGTGCGCGGCGAATTCGTCGGCGGCTCCGACATCATGATGGAGATGTACCAGAGCGGCGAGCTGCAGCAGGTGCTGGGCACGCCCGCGCAGTCCTGAAGCCGGACGGATAGCACTCCCCACGAGCGGCTGCCAACGGCAGCCGCTCCCGCT
>DATAGN010000567.1:0-4632 GCA_036263715.1 Ramlibacter sp. | reverse complement strand
GCAGCTACGCGCTGGTGGCCCTGCGCCGCGACCACACGGTGGCGACGGAAGCCGCCATGAAGTACTTCGTGCTGGGCGCGATGGCTTCGGGCTTCCTGCTGTATGGCCTGTCGATGCTTTACGGCGCGACCGGCTCGCTGGACATCGGCACCGTGCTCAAGGTGATCAGCACCGGCCAGGTGAAGCACACGGTGCTGGTCTTCGGCCTGGTCTTCATCGTCGCCGGCCTGGGCTTCAAGCTGGGGGCCGCGCCCTTCCACATGTGGATCCCGGACGTGTACCAGGGTGCGCCGACCGCGGTGACGATCATGATCGGCACCGCACCGGAACTCGCCGCCTTCGCCATCGCGATCCGCCTGCTGGTCGAGGGCATGCTGCCGCTGGCTATCGACTGGCAGCAGATGCTGGTGGTGCTGGCGGTGAGCTCGCTGTTCATCGGCAACCTGGCCGCCGTGGCGCAGACGAACCTCAAGCGCCTGCTGGCGTACTCCACGATCGGCCAGATGGGCTTCGTGCTCCTGGGCCTCGCGGCGGGCGTGGTCAACGGCGTCGCGGCGCCCGACGTGATGCGCAACGCGTACAGCTCCGCGATGTTCTACATCGTGACCTACGTGCTGACCACGCTGGCGAGCTTCGGCGTGATCCTGCTGCTGGCGCGCGAGGGCTTCGAGAGCGAGGAGATCTCCGACCTGGCGGGCCTCAACCAGCGCAGCCCGCTGTATGCGGCCATCATGACGATCTGCCTGTTCTCGCTGGCCGGCATCCCGCCGCTGGTGGGCTTCTACGCCAAGCTGGCCGTGCTGCAGTCGCTGATCGTCACCGGCAGCGCGTTCTACATCGGCGTCGCGATCTTCGCCGTGCTGATGTCGCTGGTCGCCGCCTTCTACTACATCCGCGTGGTGAAGGTGATGTACTTCGACGCGCCGATCACGGCGACGACGGTCGCGGCGCCCGCGGACGTGCGCGTGGTGCTCACGGTCAATGGCGCGCTGGTGCTGGTCCTGGGCATCCTGCCCGGTGGCCTGATGACGCTGTGCTCGCAGGCCATCGGCCGGATGCTGGGCACCTGAAGCCCGCATGACGTGACCCAGACGGCCTCCATCTGGCTGGTGCTGGTGCTGGCCTTCTGCGCCGCCAACCTGCCTTTCCTGTCGCCCCGCCTGTTCGGCGTGGTGCCGCTGGCGCGCGGCAAGAACCTCGCGATCCACCTGGGCGAGCTGGTCGTGCTCTACTTCGTGGTCGGCGGCATCGGCCTGCTGCTCGAGCAGCGCGCCGGCCAGATCGCGCCGCAGCGCTGGGAGTTCTACGCGATCACCGCGACGCTGTTCCTCACGTTCGCCTTCCCGGGCTTCGTGTGGCGTTACCTGTACGAGCACGGAAAGCACCGAAACAAATGAGCAGCAAGGGCGACGACAGCCACCTGGTGGAACACACCACCTCGCGGGAGGAACTGCTCAAGGGCCACTTCCTGCACGTGGTGCGCGAGAGCGTGCGGCTGCCCGACGGCGGCTCGGCGACGCGCGAATACATCCTGCATCCCGGTGCAGTGGCCGTCGTGCCGCTCACCGACGACGGGAGGATCGTGCTGGAGCGGCAGTACCGCCACCCGACCCGCAAGGTGATGGTGGAGATCCCGGCCGGCAAGCTCGATGCCGGCGAGGGCGCGCTCAAGTGCGGCCAGCGCGAGCTGCTGGAGGAGACCGGCTACGTGGCGCGTGAATGGGCCTTCGCCTTCACCATGTACCCCACGGTCGCCTACTCCGACGAAGCGATCCAGATCTGGTTCGCGCGCGGCCTGGAGCATCGGGGCGCGCAACTGGACCAGGGCGAGTTCCTGGAGGTGTTCACGGCCACACCCGAGGAGTTCCTGCGCTGGTGCCAGGACGGCACGATCGTGGACTCCAAGACGCTCGCTTCGGCCGTGTGGATCCAGAATGTGCTGTCGGGGTCTTGGAAACTCGACTGGCAGGCACCACCTTCGCAGCCATGAAGGTTCTCGATCTCCAGTGCCGGCATGCCCACGGCTTCGAGGGCTGGTTCGCGTCGGAAGACGATTTCCAGGACCAGCTCACCCGCGGCCTGCTCGAATGCCCGATGTGCGGTGACGCGCAGGTCACGAAGATGCCGAGCGCGCCGCGCCTGAATTTCGGGGCCTCCGAGCCGGCAGCGCCCGCCAAGGCGCCGAAACAGGAAGTCGTGGCCGCGCCGAACGCGCAGCTGCAGGCCGCGTGGATGCAGCTGGTGCAGCAGGTGATGGCGAACACCGAGGACGTCGGCGAGAAGTTCGCCGAGGAAGCCCGCAAGATCCATTACGGCGAGACCGAGGAGCGCGGCATCCGCGGCCAGGCCTCCGCCGAGGAAACGCGCGAGCTGCTGGAAGAGGGCATCAGCGTGCTGCCGCTGCCGTTGCCCAAGGGCTTGAAGGGGCCGCTGCAGTAGCCGCTTAGCGGTGACTGGGACAGGCAACGTAGGTGAACGCAGAGGACGCAAAGGTTACGCAGAGTGCGCAGAGGAAAGCCATATCGTTGGTCTTCTCTGCGGCCTCTGCGTAACCTCTGCGCACTGTGCGTTCACATGCATGCGCCGTGACGATTCGGTTTACAGCTGCGCCCGCACGTACCGATACTCCTGCGTCAGCCCGCCGTAGCCGTACGCCTCCGGCCGCACGTCTTCGACGTGGATGTAGCTTTCCTCGTGCACGTCCGGCAGCAGGCGGGCGAAGGCGGCAAAGGCCTCGCGCACGTACTGTGCCTTCTCGTCCTTGGTGTTGGTGCCGTCGACGATCTTGATGTCGAAGTAGAAGCTGGTCTTGCCCTGCGCCGCCAGCGTGGCGCCGCCCACCACCCAGTGCTCGGGCGGCACGTACTCGATGGTGATCGCCGTCAGCTCGCGTTTCTTGCGCAGGATGCGCGTGGTGAGTTCCAGCAGCGTTTCGGCAATCTCGCGGGTCATGGCGGGCGAGGGCGCGGCGCTGACTTTCACTTTCAGGATGGGCATGGGGCTCCTTTCGATGGGACAGCGCATCGTAGGAAACCCTCGTGAACGGCGATACGGCGCAGGCTGCAAAACGGCGTTGCACCGAGAGCAAGTCGGTTTCAAGAGGATTGAAGCGCGACCTAGGTGAACGCAGAGGACGCAGAGGTTGCGCAGAGTGCGCAGAGAAAAAACCTGAATCTGTATTTCTCTGCGTCCTCTGCGTAACCTCTGCGCACTCTGCGTTCACTTCTACGCGCGGCACCCACCGGCCCTCACCCCAACCCTCTCCCGCAAGCGGGAGAGGGAGTTCGTCAGGTCATGAACTGCAAAGCTGCCAGCCGCGCATAGACGCCCCCCGCCGCCATCAGCGCCTCGTGCGTCCCCACCTCCACGATGCGGCCGTGGTCCAGCACCACGATGCGGTCGGCCTGCTGGATGGTCGCCAGGCGGTGGGCGATCACCAGCGTCGTGCGATCACGCATCGCCGAGGCCAGCGCCGCCTGCACCATGCGCTCGCTCTCCGCATCCAGGGCGCTGGTGGCCTCGTCCAGCAGCAGCAGGGGAGGGTCCTTCAGCATCGCGCGGGCGATCGCGATGCGCTGGCGCTGGCCGCCGGACAGGCGCACGCCGCGCTCGCCCAGGAAGGTGGCATAGCCCTGGGGCAGCGCGCGCAGGAATTCATCGGCGAAGGCGCCGCGCGCCGCGGCGTGCACCTCCTCGTCCGACGCACCCGGGCGCCCATAGCGGATGTTCTCCAGGGCCGAGGCCGAGAAGATCACCGGCTCCTGCGGCACGAGGGCGATGCGCCCTCGCAGGTCCTGCAGCGCCTGCGTGCGCACGTCGGCGCCGTCGAGGACGATGCCACCCTGCTGCGGATCGTAGAAGCGCAGCAGCAACTGGAACACCGTGGTCTTGCCGGCGCCGCTCGGGCCGACGAGCGCCACCGTCTCCCCGGGTGCGACGTCCAGCGAAAAGTCCGCCAGCGAGGGCAGGGCCGGGCGCGACGGGTAATGGAAGCGCACGTTCGCGAAACGCACGCTGCTGCCTGCCGCCGGCGTGGGCTCGGACACCGGCTGCGCCGGCGAGACCACCGGTGATTGGCTGGCCAGAAGCTCCATCAGCCGCTCGGTTGCCCCGGCGGCGCGCAGCAGGTCGCCGTAGACCTCGCCGAGCACGGCCACCGCCCCAGCGAAGATGCCCACGTACAGCGCCGCCTGCCCGAGCTGGCCCGCCGTGAGTTGGCCCCGCAACACCGCCTGCGTGCCTTCGTACAGGCCCCACAGCATCAGGCCGGCGTTGGCGATGATCACGAAGGCGACCAGCGCCGCGCGGGCCCGCGTGCGGCGCACGCCCGTGTGGAACGCGTTCTCCGTCGCCCCCGCGAAGCGCTGCGCCTCGCGCTGTTCCGCCGCGTAGCTTTGCACCACCGGGATCGCGTTGAGCACCTCCGCCGCGATCGCACTCGAGTCGGCCACGCGGTCCTGGCTCGCGCGCGACAGGCGCCGCACCCGCCGCCCGAAGGCCATCGCCGGCAGCACCACCAGCAGGACGACCAGCAACACCAGCGTCATGACGTAGGGGTGCGTCACCACCAGCATGCCCAGCGCGCCGACGCCCATCACCAGGTTGCGCAGGCCCATCGAGAAGGACGAGCCC
>DATAGN010000566.1:0-6115 GCA_036263715.1 Ramlibacter sp. | reverse complement strand
GTACACGATCGGCTTGCACTCCGCGGCCGGCTTCAGGTACGTATGGTCCGGCCGGTCGCGGTGCAGTGTCCACGGGATGCTGCCGCGCAGGACGAACTGCTCGACGCCCGTCATCACCGTGGCGATCGTGCGTCCCTTCTTGAACCACTGCTTGAAGTTGCGCGCCTTGTTCAGCTCGGTGTACAGCCAGGACTTCTCGAAGGCTTCCGGATACGCCGTCAGCTCGTCATGCTGGCGGCGGGCCTGCAGCGCGTCGTAAGCGGCGCGCGCGGCCAGCATGCCGGTCTTGATCGCTCCGTGGCTGCCCTTGATGCGCGAGGCATTCAGGTAACCGGCGTCGCAGCCCACCAGCGCACCGCCCGGGAACACCTGCTTGGGCAGCGACAGCAGGCCGCCGACGGTGAGCGCGCGCGCGCCATAGGCCAGCCGCTTGGCCGTGCCGCCTTCGAAGTACCAGCGGATGCGCGGGTGCGTCTTGAAGCGCTGGAACTCCTCGAAGGGCGACAGGTACGGGTTCTGGTAGTCCAGGCCCACCACGAAGCCGATCGCGACCTGGTTGTTCTCCATGTGGTACAGGAAGGAGCCGCCATAGGTCATTTCGTCCAACGGCCAGCCCGCGCTGTGCAGGGCCAGGCCCGGTTCGTGCCGCGACGCGTCGATCTCCCACACTTCCTTGATGCCGATGCTGTAGCTCTGGGGATCGCGCCCGGCGTCCAGCTTGAAGCGCGAGATGAGGTGCCGCCCCAGGTGCCCGCGCGAGCCCTCGGCGAAGATCGTGTACTTCGCGTGCAGCTCCATGCCCAGCTGGAAGTTGTCGGTCGGCTCGCCTTCCTTGCCCACGCCCATGTTGCCGGTCGCGACGCCGCGCACCGACCCGTCGTCGTTGTAGAGGACTTCGGCGGCGGGAAAGCCGGGGAAGATCTCGACGCCCAGCGCCTCGGCCTGCTGCGCCATCCAGCGCACCACGTTGGCCAGGCTCACGATGTAGTTGCCGTGGTTGCCGAAGTTCGGCGGCAGCAGCATGTTGGGCACGCGCTTGCCGCCGGTTTCGCTCAGGAACAGGAAGATGTCCTCGGTCACCGGCACGTTCAGCGGCGCACCCTTGGCCTTCCAGTCGGGGAGGAGCTCGTTCAGCGCGATCGGGTCCATGATCGCCCCCGACAGGATGTGCGCGCCGGGCTCGGAACCCTTTTCGAGCACCACCACCGAGACCTCCTTGCCCTCGGCGGCGGCCAGTTGCTTCAGGTGGATCGCGGTGGCCAGTCCGGCGGGCCCGCCCCCGACCACCACCACGTCGTACTCCATCGCCTCGCGCGGTCCGAACTGGGCCAGGATTTCTTCTTGTGTCATGGGTTGGGTCGATAATCGATTGGCAGCAACGCGCATTCTAGAGAGGAACCTCCCGTGTCTTACAGCATCGATTTGTCGGGCCGTGTCGCCTTCGTTACCGGCGCTTCCAGCGGCCTGGGCGCGCAGTTCGCGCGCGTGCTGGCGCGCTCGGGCGCGGCGGTGGTGCTGGCGGCGCGCCGCATCGAGAAACTCAAGGACCTGCGCGCGCAGATCGAAGGCGAGGGCGGGGATGCCCACGTGGTCGGGCTGGACGTCACCGACGTCGCGAGCATCCGCGCCGCGGTCGCGCACGCCGAGACGGAGATGGGCTCCATCGACATCCTGGTCAACAACTCCGGCGTGAGCACCACGCAGAAGATCCAGGAGGTGGCGGAGGAGGACTTCGACTACGTCTTCGACACCAACGTCAAGGGCTCCTTCTTCGTGGCGCAGGAGGTGGGCAAGCGCATGCTGGCGCGCGCCAAGGGCGCGGCGCCGGGCACCTTCACCGGCGGCCACATCATCAACATCGCCTCCGCCGCCGGCCTGCGCGTGCTGCCGCAGATCGGCGTGTATGCGATGAGCAAGGCGGCCGTGATCCACATGACCAAGGCCTTCGCGCTGGAGTGGGGCCGCTTCGGCATCAACGTCAACGCGCTGTGCCCGGGCTACATCGACACCGAGATCAACCACCACCACTGGGAAACGGAGCAGGGCCGCAAGCTGGTGCAGATGCTGCCGCGCAAGCGCGTGGGCAAGCCCGAGGACCTGGATTCGGCCTTGCTGATGCTCGCGTCCGACCGCAGCCACTTCATCAACGGCGCCGTGCTCTCGGCCGACGACGGCTTCAGCTTGTGAGGGCCCAGGTGCGCAGCGTAGCTGCACACCCTGCAAGGCGTCCCGGGAAATGCTGAGCGGCGTGCTCGCCGGCCTCGCCGCCGGCGCGCTGTGGGGCCTGGTCTTCGTCGCGCCCCGCATGGTGGACGGCTTCAGTTCGGTCGACCTCACCGCCGGCCGCTTCGTGGTGTATGGCGCCGTGGCGGCGCTCGTTTGCGCCGTCGCGCGCCGGCCGCTGCCGGATGCGCGGCAGGCGCTGTCCGCCGTCGGCCTGAGCCTGCTGGGCTTCACGGGCTACTACCTGCTGCTGGTGCTGGCCATCCGAGACGCCGGCACCGAAGTGCCGAGCCTCGTGATCGGCACCATCCCGATCTGGGTGATGCTGCTCGGCAAGCCGGGCCATCTGCGCTGGGCGGCGCTGGTGCCCGGCATCGCCCTCACGGCCGCGGGCCTGGCGCTCATGACCTTGTCGCCGCACGAAGGCGGCAGCGACCGCGGGCCGCACTACTGGCGCGGGATCCTCTGGGCCTGTGCCTCGCTCGCGGCGTGGACGGCGTTCGCCCTGCTGAATGCGCGCTGGCTGAAGAAGCACCCGGAAGTCAGCGCGACCGATTGGGCCAACTGGCTCGGCTTGGCGACCGGTGCCGGCGCGATCGTGCTGTGGGCCGTGGCCGGCTCCGCCGTCGCGACCATGCGCGCGCAGCCGGATGCGGGCCGCTTCGTGTTGCTGGTGCTCGCCACCGGCGCCGGCTCCGCCTGGCTGGCCACGATCCTCTGGAACGTCGCCAGCCAGCGGCTGTCGGCCAGCCTGTGCGGCCAGCTGATCGTGAGCGAGACGCTGTTCGCGCTGGCCTACTCCTTCGCGTGGGACGGCCGCTGGCCGAGCCCGGCGCAGGGGGCGGCGGTGGTCCTTTTCACCTTGGGTATCCTCGCATCGATCAAGGCGCACCGATGAAGCTCGTACTTCCCACCGACAAGAAGCTCGTTCACACCCTGCAGATGCCCATCCGCTGGGGCGACATGGACGCCATGGGCCACGTGAACAACACGCTGTACTTCCGCTACCTGGAGACGGCGCGCATCGACTGGTTCGAGACCATCGGCTGCCAGGTGAACCCGCAGGGGGAAGGGCCGCTGATCGTCAACGCCTTCTGCAACTTCCACAAGCAGCTGGAATACCCAGGCGATATCTTGGTGCGCATGTACGTCAGCGACCCGGGCCGCAGCAGCTTCGAGAGCTGGGCCACGATCTCGCGCGTCGACGATGCCGACGTGGTGTATGCCTCCGGCGGCGCGACGACGGTGTGGGTCGACTTCCCCAAGCAGAAGTCCGTGGCGCTGCCCGATTGGTTCCGCGCCATCGTCGCCGGCGATTGAGCTTCAGTAGCTGTAGGTGATGCCCAGCGCGGCGGCCAGGCGCGTGGAGGCGTAGAAGAAGGAGAAGGGCACCAGGCCTGCGGCCAGCAGCAATGCCGCCGCCACGATGCCGGTGCGTGCATCGCCCGTGCGCTTGAACCTGCGCCGGGCGACGCCGCCGGCAGCGAGCACCGCCAGCGCGACGACGAGGATGCCGAAGAACAGGCTGAACATCGCCACGCGTTCGCCGCGGTTCAACACGAACATCGCGCCGAAGGCCAGGACGTGCACGGAGGCGGTGAGCGCCGCCAGCAGCAGTGCCTTGCGCAACTTGTCGCTGCTGGCGCGGATGGTTCGCCACGCGAGCGGAACGCCCAGCAGCAGGCCGGCCAGCAGCAGCAGGAGCAGGGGAGCGAGGATCAGGCCCACCGCTTACTGCTTCTTCTCGCGCGGCACGCGGCCCAGCAGGTAGAACTCGGGGTTGGGCATCATGTTCGAGAAGCTCGCGAGGCGATTGCTCAGGCCGAAGAAGGCGGTGATGGAGGCGATGTCCCAGATGTCCTCGTCGTCGAAGCCGTGCGGGTGCAGGGCCTCGAAATCGGCGTCCTCGATTTCATCGGAGCGCAGGCAGACCTTCATCGCGAAATCGAGCATCGCGCGCTGGCGCGGCGTGATGTCGGCCTTGCGGTAGTTCACTGCCACCTGGTCGGCCACGAGCGGCTTCTTCTCGTAGATGCGCAGGATGGCGCCGTGGGCCACCACGCAATAGAGGCAGTTGTTCGCCGCGCTGGTGGCGGTGACGATCATCTCGCGCTCGCCCTTGGTGAGCGATCCGGTCTCCTTGAGCATCAGCGCGTCGTGGTAGGCGAAGAAGGCGCGCCATTCCGCGGGACGCCGCGCGAGCGCCAGGAACACGTTGGGCACGAAGCCGCTCTTTTCCTGCACCTCCAGGATGCGCTGGCGCATGTCCTCGGGCAGGTCCTTCAGTTCGGGCATGGGGTAGCGGGGCACGGCGTCTCCTTCAGGGCTCGTCATCCCCGCGAAGGCGGGGATCCAGGGCTTTCCAGAAAGCATACCTTGGGAGCCCCGCGGCCCCGCCTTCGCGGGGGTGACGATGCGGGTGCGGCGTATGCTCCCCGCTTTTCCCCAAGGAGGACCCGATGTCGCTGCTGTCGAACGACCCCGCAACCCAGGCCGGCCTGGCCACGCGCCGCAAGGTGCTCGGCGACGAGTACGTAGACGCCGCGCTGAACCGCTCCACGCCCTTCACCGCGCCGCTGCAGGAACTGGTGACCAAGCACGCCTGGGGCAACACCTGGCAGCGTCCGGGCCTGGACCTCAAGACCCGCAGCATCGTCACGGTCGCGATGCTGGTCGGGTCCGGGAAGATGCACGAGCTGAAGATCCACGTGCGCGGCGCGTTGAACAACGGCGTGACGCCGGAGGAGCTGCAGGAGATCTTCCTGCATGCGAGCGTCTATTGCGGGTTTCCGGCGGCGCTGGATGCGTTCCGGGTGGGGTCCGAGGTCGTCGACGCGAAGTGAAAACCGTCATCCCCGCGCAGGCGGGGATCCAGGGCTCCCGCATTGCGCTCGCCGCGCGCGGCGAGTTCCGGGCGCCCTGGGCCCCCGCCTCCGCGGGGGTGACGTGGCCTACGACCCCGCCATCAACTTGTGCACCAAATCCGCGGTCGTGTTCGCCTTGTACTTGCGCATCAGGCGCGCCCGGTAGATCTCCACGGTGCGGTGGCTGATGGCGAGCGACTTGCCGATCTCCTTGGACGTCAGTCCGTCGAGCAGTTGCGCCGCCACTTCGCGTTCGCGCGCGGTCAATTCCGCCTTCACCGGCCGCAGGGCGCTCAGGTCCTCGAAGGACCAGATGCCCTCCGCATGCGGCGACTCGCGGTGCAGCGCCCGCCCGGTCACGTGGCACCAGAACACCTCGCCGTTGGACCGCTTCATGATGCGGTCGTCTGCGTAGTGGCCCTTGGCATTGAGGATCGGCACCATGCGGGCGCCGAGGCGCTCGTACTCCTCGGCGCTCGGATAGAGCACCAGGAAGGACTGGCCCACCAGGTTCTCGCGGGACCAGCCGAACATCTCGCACAGCTGGGCGTTGCAATCCACGATCACCCGGTTGCGGGAGACACACAGCCCCACGGGCGCCTGCTCGAAGGCGAGCCGGTAGTCGACGTCGTCCATCGGGCTATCCTCTAGGGAGTACTACGTAACATGCTAGGTAGTATCGTACCGTGCCAGGGCCGCGCTCCCACCCGCGGCGGCACGAGCAGGAGAGTCCAGTGAACAAGATCTATCCCAATGCGGCGGCCGCCATCGACGGCGTCGTCAAGAGCGGCCAGCTGCTGGCCGTCGGCGGCTTCGGCCTGTGCGGCATTCCCGAGGCGCTGATCGACGCGGTGCGCGACAGCGGCGCCAAGGACCTCACCGTCATCTCCAACAACGCCGGGGTCGACGACTTCGGCCTGGGCAAGCTGCTGCAGACGCGCCAGATCAGGAAGATGATCTCCTCGTACGTGGGCGAGAACAAGGAGTTCGAGCGCCAGTACCTGGCCGGCGAACTCGAGCTCGAATTC
>DATAGN010000565.1:0-1766 GCA_036263715.1 Ramlibacter sp. | reverse complement strand
CCGGCACGCTCGGTCATTTCACCGGCGTGATGCTCTCGCAGACCGCGGGCGTGCCCCTCGTGCACGTGGCGTACAAGGGCGGCGCACCCGCCGCGCAGGACCTGGTGGCCGGCACGATCCCGCTGATGGTGGACACGGCCTCGGAGACGCTGGAACTGCACAAGGCGGGCAAGGTGCGCATCCTGGCCATGAGCGGCGAGCGCCGCTCGCGGATCCTGCCGGAGGTGCCCACCTTGAAGGAGGCCGGCATCAACATGGCGGCGGACGGCTACTTCGGCCTGTACGGTCCCGCGGGCATGCCTGCGGCCGTCGTGGAGCGCCTGGACCAGGCGGTCGCCGAGGCGCTGCGCATGCCCGACGTGCAGGAGAAGATCCATGCGCTGGGCCTGGTGCCGGCGCACCTGGGGCCGGCCGCGCTGCGCAGCATGCAGCTGGAGCAGTACAAGCGCTGGGAACAGCCGGTCAAGGCGTCCGGGTTCAAGCCGGATTGAGCGCGCGACCTTGCCTGATTCGCCCGCCGACGTCGTCATCCGCCCGGCGGGCATTGACGACGTTCCCCTGATCCTTCGCTTCATCAGGGAACTGGCTGCCTACGAGAAGGCGGAGCAGGAAGTCGTGGCGACCGAGGCGAGCCTGCGGGCGTCCCTCTTCGGCAACGATGCCCGCGCGCACGCGCTGGTCTGCCAGGTGGCCGGTGTGGATGCCGGGTTCGCCGTCTACTTCTTCAACTACTCGACGTGGCAAGGCAGGCAGGGCCTCTACCTGGAAGACCTGTACCTGTCGCCTGTTTATCGCAAGGTCGGCGCCGGCAGGAAAATGTTGCAGCACCTCGCGCGCATCGCGGTGGCCAAGGGCTGCGGCCGCTTCGAATGGAGCGTGCTGGACTGGAACGAACCTGCCATCTCGTTCTACAAGTCGATCGGGGCGATCCCGATGGACGAATGGGTGCGGTACCGGCTGGCGGGAGAGGCGCTGGCGAACTTCGCTGCGGATGGGGGCTAGGTCAACGGCGCCTCAGGGGCAGCCAGGCATCACGAGCGAAGCCCCAGGGCCGCGCGGCCCTTTTCCCCCGCGTACAGAATTCCGGTCCGCAGGACCCGGCGCCACTTCCTCGCCCGCACGCCGTCGCTGAAGTTCTCCGCCAGGCAGTCGACGAAGATCTTCGTCAGTTGCGCCAACCCGCGATGGTAGGCCGCTTCGGCCGCCGGATCTCCCTGCGCCAGCGGCCACTGACGGGCGTAGACGGCACGAATGCTACGGAGCATGCGCTCCCCGTCGCGCGACGAACTGGCGCTGTAGCGGCGGTAACGCGTCACCGCGGGCTCCTCGAAGCACCAGGCCGGGTACTCGTGCGCTACCCGCAGGTAGAAGTCGAGGTCGTCGGCCCCCCAGGGATCGCGAAAACCGCCCACCGCCTCCACCGCCTCGCGCCGGAACATCGCCGATGACGGCGGGATGATGTACCAGTCGAAGCCGAGCAGGGTGTTGTACAGCCAGGCCTCGCGTGGCAGGCTGGGCACCCCCCACGCGACCGCAGCGCCCTCGTAAGTCATCTCCTCGCGGCGTCCGATGACGAATCCGCACTCGGGGTGCTCGGCGAACGCACGGAGCCCCGCCTCCACGGCCTGTGGCAGCAGGTGGTCGTCGGCATCGAGGAACACGAAGTACTGGCCGCGGCTGGCGCGGATGCCGCTGTTCCGGGCGACGGCCGATCCGCCGTTGGCCTGCCGCAGCGTGACCGTGCCGGCGTGCCGAGCGGTGATGGC